>DASYHQ010000009.1 GCA_035998445.1 Tepidisphaeraceae bacterium
CAGCTGGTCCAACATCGCCCCCGGATCGTTCACGATGATCGCCGCCCCATCGATCGCATCCACGTCGATCGCCCTGCTGAACGTCAACGTCAACACAAGGTCCACCTCGCCGTCGTACACCGCCGACACGAGCGTCAACGGTGCAGGCGGCGGTGGCGTGGGCGTTCGCTTCGTCTCGATCGGCCGCTTGCGCCACTTGCGCTGCGGCCCGGGAATGACCTGAGGTAGAATCAACATAAGCGTGGAGAGGTAAGTGGACGGATACCAGCTGAACGACGGACGACATCAAACGACGAACCCTGACGCAAGCGTATCGAACGAATGCCAGGGCGCGCCGCACAAGCCGCGCCCCGCATCGTTTCACGTTCTCGCCTGCCGCGCTCCAATCACGCCGCGATCTTCGCCGGCGTGCCGGTGTTGACCGCGCTGACGCTCATCGTCCGCGCGCCGCTGCCGCTGCCGACGCCGAAGTTCACCGTGAACTCGGCGACCTTGCCGACCGCCGTCGAGCGCGTGCCCTGAATCTTGTACGTCACGCTCGGCACGCCCGCCGGCACGGTCGCGTCCGTGAACGACCGCTGCCCGCTGCCGCCGAGGTACGTGAACTCGCCGGTCGATTCGACCTTGCGGTACAGCTGGTAGATCACGCCCTTGCACCCGGGCGGATTTTTGGCGCGCCACTTCAGATCGAGCGTGCCGTCGGGATTCAACTCAACCTTCAGCCCCTCAACGAGCCCGGGCTTGCCGACCGGCGCCGGCGTGCCCGGCACGGGCAGCTTCGCCAGCGAGTAAACCGCGTTGCCGCCGCCCGCCTCGGCCTTGGCGCGGATCTTCTTGATGACCGCCGCGCCGGCAATGCTCATCGACGTCACGGCGTTGCGCACGTCGAGCGTCGCCGCCTCAGCCGCTTCCTGCGCCACCTTCTGCGCGTCGATCGCCGCCAAGGCCGCCGTCACCTTCGCCGCCAGGTCCGCCGCTTCGGCGGCGCTGATCCCGATCGCCGATGCGTGATCGGCGAACGGCCCGTTGTGCGCCTGATAAAAGAGAGCCCGATCGAGTGGCTTGCTTGGCACGATGCCCATGTGATGGTCCTTCCCAAAAAGGAAACTGCCCGTGCAAGTCGCCAGAGCCGCATCCGCGACCCACCCCGTCACCGCGGTCTTATCAACCGCGGCCCCGGAGGGCCTCGCTCGCACACTCCAAAGATCGGGCGAACCCCCATCCCGCTTAACCCCACCAACCGAAAATTCCGCTCGCCTTCCCCCCGTCCGAGAAAAACCCCCGTCCTGCCCCGCCCCCGCCCCTCGTCCCCTTACCGGACCACCACCAAGCCAAAAACGGACGCCCAACTTCCGAAAACGGGCGACCGTTTCTCACAAACGGGCGTCCGTTTCTCACAAACGGGCGTCCGTTTCCCGTAAACGGGCGTCCACAATCCAAAGTTGGACGCCCCCATTCGGAAACCGGGCGACCATTTCTCACAAACGGGCGTCCCCCTTCCAAAGCCGGGCGACCCTCCCCTAATAACGGACGCCCACCCACCGCGCGCAGGCCCCCGGCGGGCGCCAAGGTTCGTCCCCAAACCTTTTCCGAGGCGCCCGAACGACCATGAGGTTTGCGTACAAACCTTGCCGCCCGCCCATGCATGGGACGGAGCATCCCATGCATGGGCCGGAGCGTCCCATGGAGGTAGCCACGGGCGTATGCGACCTCGGATTTTCAATAAGTCGAGACTTGCACTGGCGGCTTGCCACACGCACGTGATCTAGAATGGGAACTACCGGGGCAAACCAATAGAATCTGCCAACCGCTGTCTGCCTAGGAGTGATCTGAATGCACCCAAACACGTTCGTGAAGGTCTTTTGGCGTCTCGAAGTGCGCCCAGAAGTATTTGTCGCGATGAACTTCGCCCCTCAGTACTCGCGTCGCTACGAAGAGGTGATCGCCCCCGCCATCCAAGCGCTCCAGTTGAACGGCAAACGATTGCGTCCGCGGCGTGTCGATTCCGCCCACTCGGGCGAGTCGATATTGACCGAGATTAGCGACGCCATTGCCCACTCGTGCTTAGTCTTAGCTGACGTCTCGACCATCGGTCGAGATGCGGTAACTGGCAAGCCATACCGAAACGGGAATGTCATGTATGAGGTAGGCATCGCACTCGCGACCCGCCAGCCACACGAAGTCCTGCTCGTGCGTGACGATGATGACCCGTTCTTGTTCGACGTCAGCACGATCCCCCACAAACGAATCGACTTCACGGACATCGACAAGGCCAGAGACTTCCTCCAGAAACAACTCCAGAGCCGGCTCGATGAGGCGAGTTTCCTTCACGACGCTCGCGTACGAACCGCCCTTGCCAGTCTATCCGACGAGGACGATCGTCTATTGCGGCATTTCACGGAACAGCCCAATGAGGTAGCGGCGATCATCAAACAACATACTGTCCCGTCATTGCTATCCGTCTCGCGGCTGCTGGATAAGCAGCTCATTCGGACCATTGGACATCACATTGACGGGACAATGATGTACCGAGCCACGCCGCTCGGCCGCGTTGTCGCGAAACTCCTGCACGACGATCTCGAAGCCGCTAAGAAGGACGCAATGACTTTGGGAGAAGATAGGGGCCTAAAGTAGAACGATGATTTGCCGACCCTTTTTTACGTCCCGGCGCCATAACATTCGGCGTTTCCCGCCCGGCCCTCACCACCCCACCCACCTGCCCCTCCCGACCACACCCGCCGCAAGAGCAAACCGCGATCTCGGCCCAATTTCCGCGACTCGCGCTCCCCTACGTCCGAGTAACCCATATGCAACAGAGCATTGCACGAACGCAGCGCCCCGTTGCATGAGCGTAACACGCCAGGGGAGCGAAAAGGGGACATCCAGAATATCCCGGGTCAGGTGTGTTCGACGGGCGAGTCGCTCGGCGGGATATTCTGGATGTCCCCTTTTCGCGGGCGGCCACGGTCGCGCAGGGTGAAGGTCAGCCCCAATTCGGTCGCGATCGACTCGGCCCACGCCGGTGGGCCGAACGGGCGGCCGCGGGTGACGCTCGTGCGGACGGCGGTCAGGTCGGCGTCGGGCTGAGGGGCGTTGACGATCGCCAGCCAATCCGTCGGCCGATCGACGGGCCACGCGTCGGCGATGCCCACCGCCCCGCGGTGCCACTCGTGCAGGCTCGACCACGGCCAATCCTCGGCCCGCGCCACCAGCCCGGCGCGCAGCGGGTTGGCCTCGACGTAGCGGATGACCGCCAGCACGTCGACGTCGTGCTGGCGCACCGGGAAGCTCTTGAAGCGCCCCTGATAGAGGTGGCCGTCGCCGGTCGTGTGGTAGTGCTGGCGATAGCGTCGCACGTGCGCGTTGCTCAGCCAGGCCATGAACGTCGACACGTCGTCATCGGCGGTCGGCCAGAGCACGAGGTGCCAGTGGTTGCTCATCAGGCACCACGCCAGCAGCCGCACCGTCGGCACGCGCCGCTTGGCCTCGGCCAGCAAATCGACGAACGCCCGCGCGTCCCCCTGCTTGCGAAAGATCGCCTTGCGATCGTTCCCCCGGTTGAGCACGTGATACACCAACCCACCGGGACATCGCCGTGCGTTGCGAGGCATAACGGGCGATGCTACCGTGACGACATGGGGAGGAGCAAAACAAAGGTGGATGTCCCCTTTTCCGTCCCCTGCAGGTCATCGACGGAGACTTCGAAGCGTATGGTCTTGGCGAGACGCGCCCGTGGCTGGTCGTCCGCGCGATCGACAGCTCCGAGTACGCTGTGATCACGCAAGACGAGCGGTTGCTCGCGCGCGTTCGCGAGCGGTTTCGAGACGTCCGCGACTCGCCCGACGACGCGGCGTATGTCGCATAACCAGCCGATGCACCGGACCGGGCCGGCGGTATAATTTCTGTCGGTCGAGCCGGGTAGGGTCCGCTGGTACGCCTGCGGACCGATTCGCGTTCCGACGGAAAATGGTCCGCAGGGGTACCAGCGGACCCTACGAGACTGATCTCTGGATGTCCCCTTTTCTGGTCTCTCAGGAGCCTGCCCAAATCTCA
>DASYHQ010000010.1 GCA_035998445.1 Tepidisphaeraceae bacterium
GGCGGCGGTGCGGGTGACGGTCCACTGGGCCGACGAGCCGCTGCCGGCGAAGTCCGCGTAGCCGCTGCCGGTGTAGCCGGCGTGCTGCGAGGACTTGGCCGTCCCGCCACCCAGCGTCGCGTCCTCCGCCTGCAGGACGACTGATGTGGTCGGCGGAGGCGTGGCCGGGTTGAGCGTTACGGCCGTCGTGTAGTCCGTGTACCCGCCATCCTTGTCCGAGATGCGGCCGCGCACGGTGAAGGACCCGGCTGCTGCGTAGGTGAACGAGGCGACCTCGCTGGTCGAATCCGCGACTTCGTCGGCGTCGGTGAAGTCGCCGTCGTTGTTGAAGTCGAACGAGTAACGGAACCCCGCCGCGACGTCAACTGACGACGGATCGCTGGCGTTCGCAAACGACACAGTAGTACTGCTGCCCAGCGTCACGGGCGCGGCCGTCCCAAACGTGGCTGTCGGGTTGGCATTGGCCACGGTAACCGTCGCAGTGTCGAACGACGTCGCGCCGTTGCGCGTCGCCCGCAGCGCCACCGTGCGCGATGCCGGACCCTCCGGGTTGCCGAGCGAGGGAGATGAGCCTGTATAGGTCGGGCGAAAATCGAAACCGTTGTAATTCAGGTCCCACTCCAGCACGGCGTCGGTGGACGATCCGGCCGACGATAGGATCAGTGGTTGCCCTTCGGTCACGGTGTACGAACCGTTGGCTTTAGCCACCGGAGGCACCGGACCCGGCGCGTAGGCGTAGAACTCCGTTGTTCTCGACTCCGGGGTGAACGCTTCGAGGTAGATCCACCCGTTGGAGACGTGATGCTTGTAAACGATCGAGAGCCCGTTGCGGCCGGCGTAGATCTCGTCGGAGACCATCGTCCCCGCGTCGGTACCGTCCGTGCGCCACATCTCCTCTCCCCGGTCAGGTGATTCCCCTACGAAGTACAGCGCGTCGCCGCTTGCATAAAGGAAAAGGGGGCTGCCGCCTCGGTCGGTAACGAGTTGGGTGCCGGCGGCCGTGCCGTCGCTCGACCACAGTCTGCGTTCGACGTTGGATATCGCGACGTTGTAATACGCGCGGCCGTTCATCACCGTGAGCAGGGACGGGCCATAGGATTCGACCGGCGTTGCCGCGGAAATCGAGGCCGTGCCCGCCGCCCTGCCGTCGCTCGACCACAGGGTGAACGGCGCGCCCGCCTCCGATTGTGCCATGTACAGGACGCGGTCGCCGATCGAGACCAGCCCGTACGTGCCGAACTTGTCCTTCACGTCGAAAGCCACCACGCCCAAGTCGACGGGCGTGTCGCCGGCGTCACCGCTCATCTTGAACAAGCGCACGCCGCCATCCACGTTGGCCAGGAAAAACACACTGCCATTCGCCCGTACCAATCCACGGGCCACAACCGTGAAAAAATGCGTCGTGGCGCCGACGGCTGCGACGGGCATGGTGCCGGCGGTCGTCCCATTCGTCTTCCAGATCTGCGTGGTCGAACTTGACCCGCGTCGGATGAAGTACAACTCGTCGCCCAGAGCGTAGAACTCCATGTTGTCCGACACCGTCGTACCTTGTGGAAAGGTGAAGACGATGGAGACGTCCGGGCCGATGGCGCGGAACAGAACCTGAGCACCCGTTACGGTTGACTGGCCTACCGCGTAGTACGCGTCATTCAGGCCGCCGTAGACCTCATGATCGGACATGATGCCGGCATCGAGAAGCGGCACGGGCTTCGTACCCGCCTTGGTGCCGTCGGTTACCCAGAGCGCGCTGATGCCCGTTGGCGTGTTGACGCGGAAATAGGCATAGTCGCCGACGGTCGTCAGCGCGGTCGTGTGGGTGTTGTAGACGCCCGCCCTGGAAACGACCCCGTCGGCCGGACCGGGCACGGTGTCGCTCAGCAGCGATGCGCCAGATGCATCGACGCGCCACAGCTCGTAACCGTGGACGCCATCGTCGGCGATCAGGATGGATGCGTCGCCGAGGCGAACGGCGTCCTTCGGGTAGCTGGGGATCTTCAGCACGTTTATATCGGCCAGGATCCGCGTACCGCTGATGGCGCCATCGGTCACCCAGGTCTCGCGGCCCGCCGCCGCGCTGTGGTGCGAGAAGTAGACCAAGCCCCCATGGCTGGATACGGGCGCCGCAAAGTTAGAATGACTGTGACGCGGAATCGTGCTTCGAACCAGTACCGTCACCGAGTCATCAATCGGAGAAACGAGGCTGACGACCTCGCTCGCGTCATTTCCAGTGACGATCATCAGGCCCAGCGGCGTTGCGAACTTCTGGCCATCGCCGGAATGACTCGTGTCGATTGCCTTCAGGGACTGCATCGCCGGATCGGTGACGTACAGTACGCCACCGGCCGTGAGGTACAGTTTGCCCGCCGTGGCAATCAGGGTTTCAAAGCTTACACCGTAAAGGTCGAACGCACTCGTCGTGCCGGCGAGGGTCCCGTCGGTCCTCCACAACGAGGTTCCACCCCCGTTCGGTGAGTGCCCAAAGAAATAGGCGTAATCGCCCAGGCTCGCCATGCGACCCCGTGGCTGAACCGCTACCGACCCACCAACTAATTCAGTTGTACCGGCAGGCGTGCCGTCGGTGCGCAACAACGTTGTAACCGATCCGGACGCCAACCGACCTTGGAACAACAGCGTCCCGTTGGACATTTCGACGACCGACGGAGTGGTCCAACTGGGCACCATGACCGTCGCTCCGCCCAGTGGCACCGTCCCGTTCGCCGTGCCATCGGACACGTAGAGGGGCTTGAGGGCGGGCACGGCACCGACGTTGGCGAATATAAACTTGCCCCGCGCGACACCCATCGGCTGCAGGCCATATCCGCCCGGACCCGGCACCCTGTCGAGCGTGATCCTCGTACCCTCAACGGTGCCGTCGGAGATCCAGACTTCGACGCCTGTTGGGGCATCGCCGGCGATGAAGAACGCGCGGTTACCGATCACCGTAAGCTGCGGGGGCTTGCTGTTTCCAACGTGTTCGAAAGATCGCAGTTGAGCCGTACCGTTGACCGTGCCGTCCGTCCGCCAAAGTATAATGCGTTCACTGCTTTGAACAGCGAATAGCGCCGTACCCTCATCCAGGGCAGCCAACTGGCCGAAACGATGGGTCTGACCGTTTCCGAGCAAGTCCGTGAGGCGCGTCGATGCCCCGGCTGCGTCAACGGCCCACAGTTCCTCGCCGTGCAGACCGTCGTCGGCGCTCATCAGGCGCTTACCATTGATAACGACCGGCGTGGACGCGTCGGACGATCGATTGAAGTCGCTGATCGTATCGATCATGCTAACCGACAGCATCTGCCGCGCTTCGAGCCCCTCGACCCATGGGCGTACCGGCTGCGCAGTTCCGCACCGCTTGGAATAATTTGTCATTTTGGAGATTCCCCAACGTACGGCTTGATCCCAGGTCCCATACGTCGCAACTCATCAAAGTTCTACGTATTGATGTGTAACGTGGCGGCGACGGATCCACAAGCGATTAGCAATCGAAGATCCACCTCTGTGTTCTCCGGGAATCAATCCAAATCATTTTTGCCCGCATAGTCCGAACAGCCCGCGCTTCGGCCGAGCGTCACGATCGAGAGCGACACTATAACTACCCCTGTCCCCCGCCCCTCTGCTAAGCTACCAGGCCCCCTCCTCCTTTTGCAGCCGGCGGCATTTTTACGCGCTGGCGTCTGGTTCTGATGCCACCCTCCGCACTCCAGGCACCGCTCGGGCGCCGCCCGGAGGTCGTAGCCGCAGGCGGGGCAGAGGCTGGCCCCTGCCCGGCGCTGGAGCCCCCGGCGGGACTGTGCCCACACCAGCAGCGGTACCGCCGCCACTACTAGCGGCGCGGCCAGCGGCACCCGCGCGATGAGGAAGTCGTACACCATGCCGTGGAGGAATCCCACCACGCCGTGCGGCGGCTCGAGGTACGCCACTCGCGGGTCGACCCGCGTGGCGGTGCAGGTGATCGAGTCCGGCGACCGCGGTTCCGCGGCCGAGGCGTACGGCCCGCCCTGGCGCACGTCCAACCTCGGGCAGCGAACGTGCAGCCGCCCCGACGTTCGTCGGGGCGGCCGGTACCACGAGCGCGCTTTCGTCCCAAGGTGAAGTGCGACCGTCTGCGTCAGGCCAGCAGTTCGAGCTCTGAAAGTTGGAGCATACCGTCGCCACTGTTGGCAGTGACGTTCAGCCGGTAAAACTTGTACGCACCGGGCGTGGCAACGGTGTACATGTTGCCGGCCAGGCGGGCGGGCCACGTCTGATTTGACCGGCTATCGAGGGTCGACCAAGACGAGTTATCGTTCGAGCCGAGCAACGTCCAGTTCCTCGGGTCGCGCGTCGGCGCATCGTTTCCACTGCGTACGATGTATTGCCGTACCGTTCGCGCGGCGTCGTTGGCGAACTGGTACTGAAGCCATCCGGTCGGCGAGAACGTGAGCCACTTGGTCGCCGTGGTGCCGTCGAAGGCTTGTGCCGCGCCCTCGTTGGCCGACACGTTCTGCCCGCTCGCGGTGGCGGTGCCACCGGTCGCCCGATTGGCAATGACCGGGGCGACGCTTGCGGTGATTGCCGTGCCTCCGTCGGCGTAGAGTTGCGCGGCAGGTATGGCTTGGAACGTCGTCTGTCCCGGGCGTTGCCACAGCAGGCGGGCGACCGCCCCGCCGGTGTTCTCGTAGTACTCCATGCGGATCGACTTCTTCTCGCCTGCGCCGAAGCTGATGGCGGCCGAGTCGTAACTCGTGGGGGCTTGATTGATCCATCCGCTGGCGACCAGCTGCTCGTTGACGTACAGGCGGATGCCGTCGTCCCCGGTAATGCGGAACACGTAGTTACCGGCCTCCTCGGCCTGCACCTCACCCGTCCACCGGGCGCTGTACGTATCCAGCCCGATCTCGGTCGCCGGCGAGCCGTTCCCCCAGTCAAAATTGATCGGCCCGTCGATGCGCGTCACCGTCGCACCGGTAAAGTCCATGTTGTCGTAGTACGTCGCGCTCAGGCCCGTGCCACTGGGCGCGGGCGGAGCGGAGGCGCCGAACGCGAAGTTGTCGTAATGGGCATAAGCGGCGCCCGAACCGATGTTGCGCGGGGTGAACCAGACGTATTCAAGGTCCGACCACGTGGCGTCGAGCGTGATGGTGGTCAGCGTGTCGGACGTGACGTCGACGGCACGGGTGACCGTCTGCGTGCTGCCCACCTTCTTGCCGACGATGTCGATGACGGTGTTGGTGCTGTAGACCCTGCGAACTTGGAACGAGGTGAGCGTGAAGCCCCCATTATCGCCGCGCCGTGCCTCGAGCCGCTGGCCCCAGTCCTGCGTGCGGACGACCTGCGAGCCGCCGCCCGACTCGATCGTCAGGTTGGCCGAGCCGTTGTACGGCAAGGACCCACGGTTGAAGAACTTGTAGTTGCCCTCGGTGTAGGTGCCGTCGGTCGCGACCGGCCCCGAGAATGTCACGGTGGCCGTTCCGTTCGTGGCGGGTTGCGTCGTGGCGCTGGCCATTGCGCTGTTGGCCGAGCTGCCGGCGGCGTTCGTCGCTCGCACGCGATAGTAGTACGGCGTTGCAGCCGAAAGCCCGGTATTCGCATAGCTGGTCACGTTGGCGCCGACCGTGATGGCCGTCGGCGAGGCGAACGAACTGCTCGTGCTTCGCTCGATGATGAACCCGGTCTCATTGCCCGAGTTGTCGTTCCAGGTCAGGTTGATCTGGCTGGCCGACGTTGCGGTCGCGGCCAGGTTGGACGGTGCGGCCGGGGCGGTGGGATTTGGCGTGGTCGTCGACGAGGCGATGGAGACGTTGTCGATCGACACCAGATCGCCGGACCCGACGCCGTCGCGCTCGAACCGGACGATGAGGAATTCATACCCACCGCCGAAGTCGCGGGTGACCGAGTGGTTGGTCCACCCGGTGTTTGCGGTCGCGACGTCGCCACTGTCGTAGAGCGTGGTGGCGGCGAACGGGAACGACCCGAACTGCCGGGGGAACACGACGCCGTTGGGGGTGTACCAATCGTTGCGGTTGAAGTCGAAGTACGGCGAGCCGCTGGCGTTCACGCCGTACACCAGCATGCGAAGGCGGTTCTCCGCCCCGCCACCCTCGGTGTTGCGGTAGTCGAAACGCACGGTCTGCGAGCCGCGATTGGCCTTGTCGTTGCGAACCAACTGGAACGCGCCGTACGACGTGTTGTTGGTCGTGGCCTGAAGCGTACCGTCGGACTGGCGGACGAATGCGGTTCCACCATCGAAGGTGTACCAAGCGGGCGATCCATCGGTCAGCAACTTGGTGCTCAAAGGGTGGTATCCGGTCTGCCGCATCATCGACGACGAGAAATCACCGTTGGTTAGCGCGTTCACCTGCCCGGCCGCCACGCTGACGGATTGGTTGATCGAGTTGGTTGCCCCCTTGTTGTCCCACACGGTCAACCGCACCACCTTGGCACCGGCCGAGGTGAAGGTGTGCGTGGGCTTCTCGCCCCACGCATCGATGGTGCCGTTGTTGTCGAAGTCCCACCCGTAGGCGGCGATGCGGTTACCGGCCGTCGTGGCGGCGTCGACATCGCTGGAGCCGGAGCCGTCGAAACGAACGGTGAGCCCGTCGCTGGCGGCGCTGGTGAACGTCGCGGTCGGCAGCGTGTTGCTGCCCTGCACGGTGAAGCTTGGGTTGTTGCGCAGTTCCAGGTACGAGTAGATCGGGTTCGGCACGGGCTGGAAGCTGTTGTTGGGGTCGAGCCGCTCGCCGGGCAGGATGTTCACGCGATTGTTGAAGCTGCCACCGCTGATCCAGCTGTCGCGGAAGACCGGGGGTCGGCCGACCTCCTGGTCGCCGTCAAAGGGAATCAACACGCCTTGGTCGAAGCCAACGACGGTGGTGTTCTCGATGCGGATGCTGCGCGGGTTGTAGTTGACGTCGATGCCGATGCGGACCTTTTGGGTCGACGATGTCGGGTCGGCGACGCCGGTCGACGTGCCGACGAGCGTGCTGTTGGTGACGGACAGGAAGCCCGCATAGACAAAGCTGACGGCCGACCCGGAGCGGACCGACCCGCCGATCTGCGAGATCGAGCCGTAGGTGCCCCACGACTTAAAGTTGTCCAGCACGTTGCGCACCGGACTGCGCGGGCCGATCGCCTCGCGCAGCTGCCAGCCGTACTGGAACCCGCTGTAGGAGTTGGATGCCGTGTTGTTGCTGAACGACTGCCAGGGCACGTGCCACGCCTTGATGTTGTTGGCCCCATAGGCGGTAACGAGGCTGTTGCGCAGCGTAAGGTCGGCAATTTGGTCGGGGTTGATGGGGTTACGGCTGTTGTGGACGTCGTCGGCGTCGCCGTACACCTCGAACGCCGGGCCGGCAGCAGAGGCGACGACGTTCCCGTCGGTGACGAACAGGCCCCCCCCTTGTAACCAGATCCCGTTGCCGAAGCTGCCGAAATCATGGTTGCCTGCGCGCCCACCGGGGGCATTGGGCTCGTACGTGCGGCCGTTGCCGCTGCCAATGTCCGAGGCGTTCGACCCGCGGGCCTTGATGGCAAGATTGTTCGTGAAGCTGCCCAGTTCGGTGCCCTCTTCGGTCATGAAGTGGGCGCCCAAGACGTCGTAGGAGACGTTGGAGTTAAAGTTGCCCTTGGACGAGTGCAGCGCGTAGCCCCAGCCTGAAGAGTTTTCGACGACGCACCCGTCGACGACTGCAGCGATGCCCGCCGGGGTGTTGTTGGACAGGTGGTGCATGTGCACCGCGTAACGGCCGCGCGCGTTGTTGTAGGTGGCGCCGGAGCCGGACTTGTCGGGGTCGGTCACGCGCACGTCCTTGCTGGTGCGCCCCAGGCCGTAGAACGAGGCGTTGTTGACGTTCACGCTCGCCGGACCAGTGAACATCGTGTGGCCGCGCCGGTTGTCGGCCGTGGTGGCGAGCCGCCAGTTCTCCGTCTCGAACGTGACGTTGCGCGTCAGGTTCCCGGCGTGCACCTTGAATCCGTAGCCGGCGGGCACGCTGTGGGCAAACCGGAGCGCGTTGCCGCCACCGTCCTGGTTGGTGAAGGTGATCGTGCGGCCGCTGATCGATTGGATCGTCAGCACCTCGTCGCGGAATCGCGAGTTGTCGGCGTCGGAGCCGTTGGCGTTGTAGCTCGTGCCGGTCAGCACGATGCGGTCGCCGACGCGCCATCCGGTCAGGTCTTGCTCGAACGTAAGGGACGTGGCGCCGGCCGAGACGTTGCCAAGGGTGACGCGGTCGGTCTTGTTGGCGCCGTGGATGTTGGCAATTCCCTCGACGATCAGGCCGCGCGAGATGGCCGAGCGGTCGACATTGAAGTCGATGGCGGTGCCCGAGGAGAACTGGATCAGCGCGGTATTGGCTGCGTTGACCGGATTGGCGGCCGTGCCGATGTTCAGCGTGCCGGCCTCGGCGACGACGAACGTGTCGACGAGCAGGTGCGTGTTCTGCGCGGTCGCGAAGTTCAAGACCCCATCGACGCGCAATGTGTTGAGCCGCACCGGGTTGGACGCGACGTTGTAGGTGACGACCTGCCCGTTCGGCACCCACGCTCTTGCGCCGGCGGCGGGGACAACACCGTTGAGCCAGGTGGTGGGGTTGGTCCAATCGCCCGAGCGGATCGCGACGTGGGTCGCGGTGCCGGTCGGCACGAGATCGAGGATCGCGTTGTGGTCGCTCTCGTGCGCCGCGTTGTGAGAATGCCCGGCGGGCGCGATGCGCACGTGGTTGGCGTCGAAGTTTCCCGTGTCCGCCACGAGCCGCATCCACTGTGTGCCAGCCGGCAGCATGATCCCCTTGATGGTGACATCGGCGAACGTGTCGGACGAACCGGTCCCCTTCACGACGAACAGGCCGCTGCGCGTGACCCCCGCCCCACCGATCTGACTTTGCGGCCCGAACTCCAGATGAAGGTGACCGCCGTAAGTGCCGACCGATGCCGACGACGCGACGCGGACGGTGATGTCGTAGCGATGCGCCGCTTCGGGATTAATCGTATACCCAAGCCACTCCCCCGCGGCGATCGAGCCCACCTTGTAGCCGCCACCGGCGTCGTTGGTGGAGTAGAGGTCGACGGCCTCACCCGTGCGGTACTGTCCACCGAGGTTACTGGCGGTCGTGTCGTTGTACGCGTTGCCCTGACCCCCGGTGTCGAAGTTCTCCGCCTGCACGATGGTGCTGCCCACGTGCGGAATCGGGACCGGCGTGCCACCATAGGCGGCCGCGAACAGAACGCGCGACTCGCATGCTTCAACGATGACGGCACGACCGCGCCGTGTGGGACGCCTCAGCGGACGACGCGACGAGCACGACGAAGCAGGGACATCGGAAGTTGAACGTTCGACGTTCGAAGCAATTTTCGGCAGGGCCATTCTGATAATCCTCCGTGCAAGATTTGGCAAATGCGCACGCGTCCCGCGCGCATCGGAATTGTCCGTTTGCGACACGCCGATCAGGATTGAACTCGGTCGAGAGACGATGAGGAGACGTGGCCAAGCGGGCCAATCTCGGGGCTCACAATTAGACGAAAATGGGGTAAAATTACGGTCTAATAGGATAGTATCACACGAATTGTCCCCCTCCCAATGTGAGCTTTGGTAAAGCGTTTCGGTTTTTTGGAAACGCAGCCACTGCGAATCGAGAGGGCGCGGAGAACGTCGTATCTGGCTTGTCGCTCGGAGGTTGTACATGCCGCGTGATCTCCGCCATGCTGCTCACGTCGATCATGTCCGCCGCCCCGGTCGTAAGCCCCCGTACGAAGGCAAGTTGGTGGCAGGCCGGCCGTTGAACGCGCCGGTGCCGATGATCGCGGTGGCGGTCTATCCGCGCTGGTCGTATGACCGCGGGATCTTACGAGGCATCGCTGAGTTCACGGCAGGCCCGGCCCGCTTCCGACACGTGGTGCTCCCCGAGCCGGCTGACGATTCCGCTGGCATCCTCCGTAACAGCGCCGCCTTTTCGATCGCGGGGGTGATCGGCGCCGAAGGCCCTGTGCTCGACCTAGCGATAAGCCTCGGGTTGCCGTGCGTCTGCGTGACGGGCGTCGCGCGGCAGTTCCCGGCCCCGCGTGTGCTGAGCGACGACGTGCGCATCGGACGCGAGATCGCGCGTCATCTGCTCGATCAGGGCTACCGCCGACTGGGATTCCTGGACTACCGCAGGTTCACGTGGTTCGGCCGCCAGCGTTGGCACGGCTTTCGCGCCGCTGCGGTCGCCGCGGGCGTCGAATGCCATCGCTTTGCGGCCACGCCGACGTTGTCCCCCAGCTTTGCCCCGGACAGTCGGCGGCTCGATCGTTACCTCGATGCCTTCATCCGACGCGGTGGCGGTGGGCCGGCCGCGGTGATGGCCTCAACCGACCACCTCGGCGTCGAGGCGATTGCCGCTGCGGCCCGCGTGGGCCTTCGCGTGCCTGAGGACCTTGCCGTGGTTGGCGTGGACGACAACGACGTCGTCTTCGAATCGTGCGTGCCTGCGCTCACGTCGCTCGGGCAGCACACGGACCGCATCGGATACACGGCCGCCACGCTCCTGTCACGCCTGATCGCCGGCGACGGGCCGGTCCCCCAGCTTACGCTCGTTGAGCCTGGCGAACTGATCGTCCGCCGCTCCAGCGACCACATGGTCATCAGCGACCGCCTCGTCGCCGCCGCCCTTCAACAGGTGCGCGATCCGGAGACCGTCATCATCAAGGTTGAGACGATCGCCGCCCGACTGGGGGTGTCGCGCAAAACGTTGGACGAACGATTCAAGGCAGTCATCGGACGCACACCCGCGGCGGAGGTGCGGCGGCTACAAGTCGAGCGTGCGCGGCGCCTCCTGCTGACGAGCGACCTTTCCATTGGCGACGTCGCCGCCGCGGCAGGATTTTCGTCGGCCCAACAGCTCTCCGAAACTTTTCACCGCGAGACCGGCCTCACCCCCACCGACTGCCGCCGGCGCAGCCGCGCATCAAGTATGGGCCGCTGATCCGCCCTCGATGAGGCTGCGAACGGACCACGGGCAGCCGGAACTAGAGCGAAGAGGCCGAAAGTTCAGCGGAGCGAACGGCCGAAACGGTGAACGTGGGCCGAAACTCCCTCCCTGGCCGGCGACCCACGCGTGCATTCCCGAGCCGCGGGGGCTCTTTTTCCGTCAGGAAATAGCACCGACGCAGCGCCTGCATTAACGAGCCTGTGGTGACGCTTCCAGATTAACTTCTACCAGCGACGCGTCTTTGCGATCCATCAGCACCAAGCCGTGGAACTGGCTGTAGAACATCTGCATTACCGCGTCTGTTTTCAGCTCCCGTTCCGTGTACGGGCCGGCCAAAGTGCCTGAAAAAGGAGAGGATGATGCGCTGGGGGGACGACGTAGGATGCCGATACTTGCGCCCCGATCGGCCAAGGCCGTTAGTACCGACGCTGCCCGATCATCGGCAGACAAACGATCTTGCCCGACAACGATCGTTTGCTGCTTCGCCGCCACCAATTTTCCAATGGACTCGAACTGATCGAAAGTCGCATTGTACGCCGTGAGAATCGCGGGCAGCTTGTCTGGCGCATCGACGACTAGCAATGGCCGGTCCGCCGTCAACGCCGCAAGATCGCCGAGGTTGTTCGGGTGAAGTTGTACCGCTTGTTCACCTGCAAGTAGTTCCCGGCCACCGTCGACCATGCTAGCCCGAAAGCGAAATTTTGCGGCGATCGGTTGGCGAACTGTTGGTACGCGCAACGTCACCTTCGCCTTGCCAGCCGGTAGGATTGCTTCGCCTTCGACCAGCGTCGTACCGGCTGCCGACAGGTCCCAACGTACGAGCGCCGTCGGCATTGGGGCATTCAACCCCCAGCGAAATTCAACCGTCTGTACCTGTCCGCCGACCCAGTAGCCGGCGTGGCTCAGGATGATCAAAAGTGCTGTCGCGACGTCCATCGAACCCCTCTGACTTCTCGGCTATGCCCGAATCCCACATCGGTCAGTCTGATCGGGTGAGGGTGCTTTCCCGCCCCACCATGATCTGACTGGAATGGCGACACGATCCACCGTCAGACCTGAAAATAAACGGCTAACGGCGGACGCTACCTTTCTAGTGCACCGGCGTCCCGCTTGGCAGTGGGTTGGCGGCCGGTGAAATCCCGGAGGAATGGGCCATCGAATTGCCAAGTGTAGAGTTCGTCGATAGTCGTGTGAGCCTCAGCGAGGGTCCCCTTTGCGACGCGAACGTACTCGATCTCGCCGGCAAAGCCGCGGCCGACGACGAAATCGGCCGGGTTGTCGATCGAGCCGACTTCGGCGGTGTCGAACTTCGCTTCACCGTCTTTCTGGCCGTCGCAGTAGAGCCGCATTACGCCGGCGGACCGATCCACTTCGACCAGGACGTGATGCCATTGGCCATCGCTTACGTTTCGCGTGCCGGTGATATCGGCTGAGGCATCGCCGGTACCGCGCAGGGTGACATTGACGAGCCCGGCGGCGAGTGAGACCTCGTACCCGACGGCGTTGGGCTGGCGCTTGGCGACGAGAGTCGCGGCGTCGGAGTTGGCTGCAGCGCGAACGTACGCTTCGACGACGAAGCTGTCGTTGCCCACGTCCAGCGATTGGCCCGGCGATGTCGCGGTGTCGGATGGCAGTGTCGCGTGCTGGTCGGTGCCGTTGAGCTTCAGTGCGCCGGATACCCAATCCTCCAGTGGGCCTTCGACATAGCTGTCGGCCGTGAGGTTGACGCCTTTGAGGTCGTTGCGGGGGAGCTTGCGGTACGTTTCGCGGTCCGTGTAGTCAGCGGTCATGAACCAGTGGTCGCCGAGGATCACGCTCGGGTCGGCGTTGTGCCGGCGGAAGTGCCACTCGCCGACCGTGCGGGACAAAGCCCACGGCGCGAAGATCTTAACGCCCTTGTCGATCGCCACGGATCCGTCGGCGGGGCGGAAGTCGAAGTTGGCGGGGTCCATCAACGGCTGATCGTCGGTCGTCCAGCCGGTTTGGCTGGCGACGGCGCCGGCGTTCTCGAGGGCACTACGGAAGCCTTCAAGCGTGCGGTGGACATTGGCCTTGTCGAAGTAGCCGAAAAACCGCGGCTTACCGAAGAAGACATTGTTGGAGTACGCCAGCGTGCTCGCTGCCGCATCGGGGTCTGCCGTCGCGCGCTCCATGTTAACGTCCTGCGGCTTGTCGATGTCGGCGTGACGGAAGAAGACCTCGGTCGCGTCGTCGAACACGTTGCCGATGTACGCCCCACGTCCGCCCTGCGGGGCCTGACGTCGCACGCTGGCGACGAAGCGGTAGGCGGTGTTGTTGGCGAACGTGTTGAGGAAGCCGATCACCTCGTGGAACGCGGTGGTGGCGGCGTGCGGGTGTCCCAGCTCGTTGCTCTTGCCCCAGGCGATGTTGTTGAACACGTAATTCTTGAACGACCCGTCGAAGTAGAACGCGAAGCCAAACCGGGCCGACGCGTGGTTGATCTCCTCCTTGGGCTTATCCTTGCTGCCTTGGTGGCCGAAGTGCCAGTAGCCGTTGGGGTTGCCGGAGATGTTGTTGTAGACGTAGAACGTCCCGCCCTGCCAGGTTTCGATGCCACCGTAGTCGTTGGTCCAGAGCAGCGAGTCGGTCACCTTGTTGTGATGCACGAGCACGCGTGAGAGTGGCACGTCGAACGTAGCGCCACCGCCCTTGCCGCCGAAGATGAACAGCCCGGCGCCACCGGTGCGGTGCAGGATGTTTCCCGCAATCTCACCGACGCGGGCGAACTCCACGGTCAGCGTATGGCCCTGAGCAGCACGGCGCGGGCGCATGCCGGTCTCAAACATGCGGTTGCGGAGGACGTTGACGCGGTTGAGGACGCCGGTGGGCTTCTCGCGTCCACCGCCACTGGTGATCTCGATCCCGCCGTAGTCGGTGTGGGCGATGTCGTTATCGGTGACGTTGAGATTGTCGAGGGTGTCCCCTTCGCCGATGGCCTTTGCCCAGATCGGCTGGGGCACGTGCTCGAAACTGCAATTGGCAACCGTGATGTCGTTGCAATTGCCTAGGATTTTCACTCCGGCCGGATCGATCTCGGGCATTGCCCACCAACGCTCATGAGTCGCCACGACGTTACCGAAGCGGAAGGCCAGCCCGCTGATATGGATGTGGCTCTGGTTGCGGATGTCGATCTGCGTCGTGCGATCGGCGAGCTCAAGGCGAGCGGCGTTCGGGTCGGCGTCGCCAGGCAGGCGGACGAAGAGCCGACCCGCCTGCTGGTCGAACCAATATTCACCGGGCGTGTCGAGGAACCGAGGGAGGTTCTCGAGGTAGTAGCGGTTCATCCAAATCGGCTTGTAATTAGCAGCGTCGCCCCACGGCCCGCCGACCTTGATCGCGCTCTTTTCGGGGTCGTACGCCTCGATTAGCGCAGGATAGGGCTGGCCCATGACGCTGACGTACTCGGTCCAGATGGTGCCGCCCTTGAATGCGTCGGGATCCTTGTCCTTCAGACGATCAGGATCGATGGCCCAGGCACGGGATTCCTTCTTGCCCTCGGCGTCGGTCGTCTCTTCGGTCGTGCTGTTCTTCCAGGTGTACCACTCGCTCTTGACGTCCTCAGGGTCGGAAACGGTCCAGTTGGGGTCGCGGGCCAGGTGCAGGCGTGTGATCTTGTCACCGGCTGCGACAAGCCAAACACCGTAGGGGGTCACGTCCTTGCCGACCTCCTGATACCAGACCTTCGTGGGGTCGGGGATGTCACCGGCGGTGTCGGCAGTGGCGCGGGTCCAGCCACCGGTGACGGCACGGGAGCCGGCGAGAACCGGCGGGCCGTCACCCCACCCTGGATCGCGGGTGAGACGGATGGGGTTGTCGGGCTGGCCGGAATCGTCGGCGGTAAGGGTGCCGCGGTAGGTGACGCCGCCCTTGAAGACGTAGGTATTCACACCGCTGGCAGCCTTCGCGTTGCCAGTGGCGTTGCCGTCCCACGGGTGATGCTTCCAGGGCTGTTCCTTGGTGCCGGCGTTGGCGTCGTCACCGGCGTCGAAGTCGATGTAACGGACGCTCTCACCGGCATTGTACTCGAACGGCTGCGGCGCCCATTCGAGGTCGCCCGTTGCTTTGACCGTCGCGTGAGGCTGTTGCCAGGAGAACCGTGTCTGTTGTGCCACCGCCGTGGCGCAGAAAGCGATCTGCAGAGCGGCGCAACCAAGGAGAGCTGAACGACCGAGCATGCAAAGCCTCCGCTAAACGAGGTGGGGCGGCAGAGGATTCTGCCGGCTGGTGAAAGACTAGCTTCAGGACGAACCCGTGCCAACTTCATTCCATTGGATAACGCGGCCAGCAACATCTCGTTCGCCAACGGTCATGGGACGGCCAGAGGTTAAGATAGCGTTGGCAATGCCTGACCTACCGCCGTGAGTAACGTGAGCCAGCGCATTCGTCTCGACGCGTGGCCGTACAACGTCACGCCCAATCGCAGATCGCGTTCAGATGGTCGGCACCGCCCTCCTGGTACCAGCTGTCGAGCTGGGCCTGGTCCTTCAGTTGCTGCCCGCGCTTGCGGTCGACGACGAGGAAGCTGCTCGACACACCCGGCAGCGCGGTCATGTCGCCCCAAAGCTTTTCGAACTGCGCGACCGGGAACACGTCCTCCTGGCCGTGGCCCCACCGCTTCTTCACGTCCTTCAGCGTAACGTACGTCGGCATGCGGGCCGCCAACGTGCGCACGGCGTCGGCAACCTTGTCGGCGTTCGCAAGGTCGGCGCGCGTCAGGTTGAACTGCGCCAGCAACTGGTTGATGTCGATCCAGGTGGTGTTCGAGTTGTAGTACGACAGCGCGAACTCGTCCTCTTCCCGCGGCATCGCCAGCCCTTCCAGCAGGCGAGGCCGACCGTTCACGCGTGCCAGGCCGCCGCCGCGATCCTCCAGGCGACGGCTGATGACCTCGAAGCTGACGCAGCTGCCGCGCGCGATGTGCGCGCCGAGCATCGCGGGGTCGGCGTCGGCGCCGAGCGTGTCGATGTTGTGCAACATCAGGTGCTTCAACTGCGGGCGTTCGGTCAGCAGTTGCGCCAGCACGCCGTTGCGCAGCATGTTGGGCACCTCGTACCAGTGGCCGACCGGGTGCAGGCACTGGGCGGGCAGGTTGTCGGTGTAGTCGGCGCCCTCACCGGCGGTCTGGGCCCAGTTGATGAGCGCGGCGTGGACGCTGTCGCGCATCTTCTGCTTCTGCACGTCCAGCACCTGATGTGAGACCTCTTCCCACTGAAAGCGCAAATCGCGCACCATCGGCACCATGCGCAGCCCGACAGCGCGCCCCGGCGACAGTAGGATCGGACCCGCGTAGCCGTAGTTGTCGACCGCCTTCAACCAGTCGGCGATCGCGCCGTGCGTGAGCCAACTGGTAGTCATGACGTGCGGCAGCGGCACGCCCGCGGCGCGACCCGTGCGGCGGCTCTTGGCCAAGTGGGCCTCCACGAACGTACGGTGTCGGCCGGCGAGCTTGCAGAATGGGTGCAGTGCCTTCACGACGCCCGCACCCTGCGTCCAGCGAGACCCGACGCCCGCTGCCAGCGAGATGACCGCCACCTCCCCCGCCGCCAGCGCCGCGCGACCCAGCGCGGCTTGCTTGCCGTCGGCGGCGCTGCCGCCGCGCAAATCGACCACGTCGTCGCTGGTGACGTCCGTGATCTGCGTCGTCGACGACAGGCGGTTCTGCGACAGGCCAATGCGCCCGGCGCGCAGTTCACTGCGCACGTACTCGTGTTCCTGCCGGTCGAAACCCAGGCCGTCCAGGATCTCCGATAGCGACCGCCCGCGGTCGGATGCGGCGCGGGCGGCCTGTGGGATCATGCGATGGAAGACGCTGTCGACCGTGCGCGTCATCGCGGGGTCGTTCTGCGTTGCTTGGCCAAAGCGTTCGAGTTCGGCGCGTTGCGCCGGCGACAGCGAGCGCACGTCGCGCCGCAGGGCCGGGGGCACGACCAGTGCATAGTACGCCGGCGGCATCATCGCGGCCTCGCCGGTGCGCAGCGTGCCCCACGTGCCGCGCTCGTTGATCGTGAAGTCGTAGACGACCGGCTCCATCGCGAACGGCAACGCGTTGCGCAGCTCGCGCTTCAGGCCGCTCATCGTCTGCTGCAGCAGCAGCTGGGCTTCGGCCTTGCGGTGCGGCGCGACGATGAAGCCCATGCCGCCACCGCTCATGCCGCCCAGCATCCAGAAGCCCCAGAAGTCGTCGTTTAGCGCCGCCTTCACGCGGGTGATGATCTGTTCGGTGTAGTAGGTGCTGGCCCACGGGATGATCGTCTGCAACGGGCCGAAAAAATTGTACGTGGTGGCGGCGGCAAGATCCTTGATGTCGCCGCGTTTCAGGTCGTTCAGGATGCGGTCGAGCACGCCCAGCGCCTGCTGGCGGGCCTCCGATTCCTTGCTGGCGCGCAGCAGGTACTTTTCCGACACCATCTCCAGGATGGGCCCGACGTTCTGCGCCATGCCACCGTGGACCAGCACGAGCGAGTCCTGCAGCGCCGCGCGGGCCGAATCGGGCGCCGCGGCCCGGTCGAGGATCGTGTGGCGTGGCAGCAGTTGCCCGCGCGACGTGCCAAACTCGGGATCGCCTTCGCTGGCAGTAGCGCCGGCGATCAGCTTGATGCCCGGCCACACGCCACCACTGTCCTGCCAGCCACCACCCGAGCCCCCGATCCACTCGCCCAGGATAGCGCGGGCGGCGACGATACGGCGTTCGTCCTCATCCAAACCGCCTTGCAATCGCTGCGTCTGTCCCGTCGCGCGCATGCAGGCGCTGATCAATCCCGCCAGCAGATTCGTGCTGACGGCCAGGCGCGAGCCCTTGGGGATGTCGTTGATCTTCGAGCAGATCTCCAGCCCGTGGCCGGGCTTGCCCGTCAGTCGCGCAAGCAGATCCTCCAGGCTTTGCTCCGACCCCTCCAATCCTGGCGGCACGATGCCCGACGCAATGACGGCCGCCTTCAGCAGGCCCAGGTAATCGCGGGCGAAATCGAACACCTCGGCAAGCGACCGTACGTCGGCGCTGGCGTTGAGGTCGACGCTGACGAGGCGCAGGACCGGCTCGTCGATCACGCGGAAGTACGCCTCGACCGGTGGCGTGGTCGCGGCATCGCGGCCGTGGACGGCGAGGTCGATCGAGACGTTGAGCACCTTGGCCCCGCTGGGGTAATCCATGCCGAGGAAGAAGATGTCCGACCACGCCGAGTGCGTGAGGTCCATGCGCACCGGCGTCTGTTCCATGAGGAGCGGGAAAAGTCCAGTGGCGGGATCTGTCGAAAGCAGTTCCGGGCGCACGCGCAGCGGCTGGTCGAGCGGGTGCGTGATGCGGAACATCCACTGGTTGCCGCGCACCGACCGCACGCTGCGCCGCACTTGGTTCGCCAGCGTTTGGAACCCAAGGTCCTTGTACGCCGCCGCCAGTGCCGAGGCGAGCTGGTCGCTGGGACCGTTGGCCGCCTGCGCGCCCACGAACGTCTCGATCGCCTCCTCGAACCGGCGGTTGAGCAACTGCTGGTAACCGGCGTACGGGATCGATCCGGCCGCGCCCGAGGAAGGCAGACGTGCCGGCAGCACGTAGCGATAGATCGAGTAGAGGAAGAACAGCGCGCGCACCTGCTGGTACAGGTTCGTGCTCGTCCGCCGAAACGCGTCCAGTTCGCTGGCGTGCTGCAACAGGTCGTCGACGGTCGCGTGTTCCAGCAGCCCAAGCAGCGACTGGTCGCGAACCTCGGCCTTCTCAGAAGTGATGACGTGGATCAGGTTGGGTCGATTCATCGGGAAACGTCCTGCGGTACCACAGACGAGAACAGGTCGAGAGAAAACGGCCTGGCCATGCGCTCACGATCGACATCGCTAGGCCGGCCGCGGAGCCTTCTGGGTCGCCAGGAGTTCGACGAGCTGCGCCAGCACTTCCTCGCGATCCTTGCCCGCCATGGCCAGCGCGAGCTGCGCGTTCAACGTGCCGTAGGTCACACCGATGTTGTATCGCAGCCCCGCGATCTCCAGCGCCAGGTACCGCTCGCGTCGCGCCAGTTCGGCCAGCGCCGGCGACAATGAGATCATCTCGCCCTGCGGCGCCGCCTCCCGTTGATTACGGAGGATCGTCATGACCGCCGGCGTCAGCACGTGCATGCCGAAGAAGCACAGGTAGTGCCCGCCGCGCAGCCCCGGCACTGTGAGGCGCTGCTCGGCCTGCGTGGGCGTGGGCTTTTCCAGGACGGTCTCGACCTCGTACAGGCGCTGCTGCTGGGCGACGCGATGGCCACCGATCGCGCCGTACAACGGAAGGGCGCTCTCGCGCGTCGACTGCACCGCCGACACCGCGCAATCGTTAGCCTCGGCGGCGGCCACCAGCTCTTGGGCGCAGCGGGCGTGTGCCCCGTCGCCGGCGCTGACGTACAAATGGTCGGACACCAGATGCACGAACGGCTCGCCAGCGACGAACGCCTCGCCGCGCAACAGGGCGTCACCGTACCCACGCGGGTTGGCCTGCTCGACGAACGTCAACCGGCCCGCGTGCGGCCCGGCGGCGGTGGCGTAGGGCTTCTCGTCGCCGGGGCAGACCACCACGCCCACTCGCTCCACGCCGGCCGCAAGGACTTCCTCCACAATCACCTGCAACGCCGCCTTCTCCACCCCGTCGCGATCGACGAGCCGCTGCAGGGGCAGCGCCCGCTGGCTCGAGCCCGCAGCTGTAATCAGCGCCTTTTGGATCTTCATCGCCATTCCCTTCCCAAATGTCCCGTCGGTCCACGTCGCGCCACGACAGCATGACGATATTCTGTCGCGAGCTTTGGTGCCGTTTCAGCGCCAGCCTCCGCGCATTCCAGCATCGCGTAGATGTGGTACATCTGCAAATGACCTGACAAATTGACGCCAAGCTGGAGGTCGATAGTGCAGTCGGCGGTCTTTTGGAGCGACCGAAGAAGGTTCCCCGATCCTTTCGCGTCGGTCCAACTGGTGCGCCAGGCACGTCGCCCGGCGTTGGAGACACACTACTGCATGTGGCGGGAGACAGCAGGTCGAATTGGCTTTCGATCGTCCACCGCCGCAATCGGGAAAGGTCGGCCGATGGCGAAGTTCTGGTCCAAGCGCGTCGGCCGGTTCACGGGCGGCGGGCGCGCGTAGCATCGGCGACCCCCTCACAACCTCAGGCGGACTTGCGCCTACTACTTCGATGCCTCGCGGTAAATCTGAATGAACGCCACCCGCGGCGTTATGGCCGACGGGGCCGGCTTCAGGACCAATCTGCGGTCGGTGCCCACGTCGACCGTTGTCCAGTAGGCGTCTCGCCGCACATCGGATTGCCCCGGATCCTTTAATAACGTTCCATTGAGCAGAACATCGTTCACTTGAATAAACGGCAGCGGACGTTCGTCCGGCCAGGTGAACCGCTCCGGCTTGCGCGGGGAACCGACAGCGAGGAAGACATTGTAGCGCCCCGGCTTCAACTCAGCCTGCCATGACATGTCTCGATTCTTGTCCCATTTCCCGTATGGCCGCAGGTCATTGCCGTCGGACTCGCCCCAACTCGCGAGCGTTCGATAACGGACGTCCGGATCGCTCCAGTCCGCCTCTTGGTAAACAGCCGGTCGCCCACCGACCCATCCGAACCGAACGGGCGCTGTCGACCCGGCTGCCTGATTGCCGAAAGGCGCGCCCGTATCGATGTTCCAGTTCTTTCCGGGTTCCTCCCCGTGCCATTGCATCGGGTCATCCTTCTGCCCGTCGCGCAGTTCACCGAAGTTGACCTGGAGCACCAGTTGCCCGTCGTCGCGAACGTTCGTTTCGTCATCCGTTCCGTGATCGCCCGGGTACATCGGACGGCCGGCCGCGAGGCGGCCGGCAAACCCTTCCGGGTGCGATCGCTGCGTCTCGAAGACGGACGCCATCGCGGGTTGCGGGCGGGGCGGGTTCGCTTCCCAGGGAAGAACCTTGTTGCCCGCGACGCGTCGCCAGGAGGAGCGAGCATGATCCAAGCGGTAGCTGCCATCCGCCTGCTTGCCGTTACCGCCATAGATGGTGTTAAAGAGGAAATCGTTGCCGACGTTAGCGGTCCCTAGCCCCTTGTGCGTCTTCGGTTGGGTTCCGCCCGCAGCTGTTGCTAGACGAGAGTGCTCGATATCGGAATCACCGAATAAGACGGCGGGCTCGAACCGATTCTGCACCACAAACACGTTCCCCAGGAAGATGCCGTTGAACACGTGGTAGCGCAGGATCAACGCGGGCCCCTCCGACGATCGCACGCGGTTGTGGAGGACCAGGGGGATCTCCGTCTTGCCGCCCAGGAAGATGCCACCCGCCTCACCGGCAACGTCGTTGTTGTAGAGGCAGTTGCGCGGGCCCATCCCGGGCCCGTGGATGTCGGCGATGTTCCGCTGCGCGAATACGCCGTAGCCGTAGGACCCGGTTCCCTGAAGCGCATCGACTTCGCAGTTCTCCAGCAAATGCGCGCGGCCCCAGCCCATGTGCCATTGCGCATCGCTCGAGAAGAACCGGCTGTTACGAACAACGCTGCCGGTCCCGCTGAAGTTCGGCGAATGACGACAGTTTCGCGTGTAGATATTGTCGACCAGCAGGAGCGTGCTGCTGCTGAAGTACCCCGACCCCCCGCCGGTGTTGTTGGCCCAGACCGGGTCGACGAACTCGCAATCGCGAATTTCGTTCATCAGCCCCGCGAGCGACGCGGGGTTCCGGCCCGCGCGCTCGACGCGCACGTTCCTCATCCAGCAGTTCATCGCCGACGACATGTTGATCCCGTCAAACCAGATCCGGCGCGCCTGCTCAAGGACGAGATCTTCGACGCCGCACTCCTCGACTGGCAGATAGGTGGTCAGAAAGCTCGACTGATTACCCGTTCGCACGTACCGGCCCAGTTCCATATCCCACGTGTCTACCTGTCCTTCGTTGACGGGGAAGTCCAGCTGCAACGGTTGCTCGATATCAATGATGACGTTGCCTTGTTCCGAGAGGCGTAAGGCCTTGATAGTGACGTCCTGATCACGGTCGGTCGCCCCACCGCCATCGCGCTCGATCATTTGCGCGAAGGGCGTTGATTGATAGACGAACATCCGCACGGCCCCGCCAGGCTTGAAGCCGGCGGCGACGGCGCCTTCCAGGCTGTTGAGCTTCATCTCGATCGATGTATCGCCCCGTCGGGCGTCGCGGACGGGCGTGGTGCGTTGCGCCTTGTGGGTGTGCCGATCGCCAATGAAGTGGATCGCCGCGGTGTTGGGCCCGTCGCTCATGCCCTTCATGCCCGGCGGGGACATCTCGTCGAAATCCTTGCATGAGAAAGACACGGGCGGGCTGAATGCCTCGTCCTCCACCTCAGGCGCATCGGGTCCCGAACCGTCCTTCCATACCCACACCACCTTCGTCTCAAACGATACCCGTTCTGCCCCTGCGAGCAGGTCCCTGAGCTTTTCGCCAGAGATCGCGACCGCGTTGACGGGCCCCGTCGGGGAGAACCGCTCCACGACGTCGTAAGGGGCACCGTCCTTTGCATTGCGTGCGAACCCGTACCGGAACGGCTCTTTGCCGTCGACGCGGATCGTGATTTCAAAGCGGTTGATGTGGCTCTGCTTCCCGTTGGCCGTCTGCGCGGTGAAGCTGGCTTTCGGGCTAAATGCCTGAGCGTAAAAGCAGACCTGTGACTCTCGGGTGATCCGTTCGTGCAGCGGAAAACTGAGGACCTTCACCGCCGGCTCACCATCCACGCCGTACGCAAAGTCGAAAAGGATCCTCGTCTCATGGGCGTCATCCCGTCCGCCCATCTCAGCTGCCTTGCCGCGGCCGGCCCCGCGAATGACCACGCGGCTGTGCCGGACCATGATCGGCCGGGTGAGCACGTAGGTTCCCGCGGGGATCTGGATCACCCCGCCGCCCTCCCGTCCGCACCGTTCGACCGCCTCGACCAGCGCCGTGGTGAAAGCCTCACCGTTTTGGGCGCCAGTCAGACTTCCCGGGAAGGTCACCGTGGCTTCACCGATCACTGGGATGCCCGGCTTGCGATCGCCTGGCTCACCGATATGGACGCCTGCCCACGTCCAGTTGGGATAGATGATGCCATCGGGCCCCACCCAATCGGCCGGTGTGACTTCGTCCTTCCCGACGTCGCGCGGCATCGTCGGATTCCACGGGTACTCGGCTAAGGGCGTTGTGTCGTACTCCGCAGGCTCGTCCTGAGGCAGTTGCCCCCGCACCAAGGATGACGCCGCCAACGACAACACGATCAGAGCTGTGGTACGCAATCGCATCAACTGGATCCTTCGAGGTCTAGCACAGCGAATCAACAGCTTGGTGCTTCCGCCCCATGTACTTCAAGAATGCCAGGGGGTTCGCTTCGGCAGCACCGGTAGGCCAGTACGCGACTACTTCGGCCAGGAAAACCCGTGCGGGAGGCTGCGGCCGACAGGGGTCGCGGTGGCGGCGATGATCTGACCTTTATCCATCGCCTCAACGTGCCCATCGACGAACCACATGTTCGCCCGATTGCTGTGCCGGCGGTGGGCGTAGGTGTTGTCGCCGGAAACGTCCACGGCGTTCGGAAAAGACCTGAAGAACAGGCCATCCGTCTGCGCCCCGCGCAACGCTGTGCTCGCGTTCGGGCGAATGCTGTCGCCGAGGAACGGCGCGTGCTTGCTGACGCGGGTGATCTTCGCTGTCACCCCGTAGAAATCACGGTTCGATCCGTCAATTGCGGACGATTGCCATGCCTTACCATCGATCCGGCGCCAGTCGTCCCCCGGCAAGTCGTGGGGGTACGTTCGCAGACCGTACACCGTGGCGTGGCTGGCGCCGGTCAGCGCTTGGCTGAAGCTGCCGACATAGCCCTGCTGCGGGGGCGGCAACGTCGGGCAGGACAGGAAGTTCACGTCCGGCAACTCGATGTTGTTGAGAAACTCCGTGCCACTCAGGGTGCTGTAGTAGAGTGCCCGCGCCGATTTGGAGGAAATATAACCGCCCGCCATCAGCTGCGCGACGTACCCGCGCCCGCCACGGTAGATCCTGACGCCGGTGCCGGGGTCCATCAGCGCCTCGGAGGCCGGCAGCCATCCCTTCTCGCCGTTGGCGTACATGATGACCGCGATGCCGACCTGCCGCAGGTTGCTCTGGCACGCGACCGCCTGGGCAGCGCTCCTCGCCTTGTTCAGGGCCGGCAGCAGCATCGAGATCAGCAGCGCGATGATACCGATCACGACCAGAAGCTCAACGAGTGTAAATGCGTTTCGACGAGTTCGCATGACAGTTCCTTTGTTCGCTACGCGAGCTAGAAGTGCACAATTTTCGAGGCTATTGACCGCCGGGCGCCGCGCACGTCGTCCCGGCGACGTAGGAGTACGGCAGCGGCCGGGGTGGGTGGCTGGATACCACCCCCGTGATTCGTTCAAAAAGCATCGGGACCGCGTGCAGTGCCATCTTGTTGAACGGGAGCACGCACGTGTCCACCTGAAAGCCGCCGATCCGAAGTTCGCTGCGGTCCAGCGCGACGATCGACAGGTCGTCCGGAACCCGCAGCCCTGCCTGCACGGCGTGAAGCAGCACCCCCGAGGTGTCGGCCCCGTCATCAGTCAAGATCGCGGTCGGGCGGCCTTCGCCAGCCAGCAGCGCACGGAACGCTTCCGCGTCACCGACCGGCAACACCTCTATCTGCGGAGCTAAGCCGGCGGCACTCATCGCGGCGGCGTACCCGGCCTCGCGGTCGGCCAGACTGTAGTGGTCCTCTGGAGCCCCGGCACGACGCGACATGATCAGCGCGATCCGCCGATGCCCCAGGCGAAGGAGCCGCTCGGTTGCGTCGCGCAAGCTACCGAAGTCGTCGGGGAAGACGCAGTCACTCGCGATTCGGGCGTTCAACCAGATGGCCGGCAACTGACTTCGAGACATGAAGTCGACGAGTTGCTCGGAGATCGAATGCGCAATCGAGATGAAAACACCGTCCACCGACAGCACCCTGGCGAGGCGCGGAACGCCCTCGCCCGACACCAAGTCGCTGCTGCTCACCTGCTCTGCCACGAGTCGACAATCGCGCTCGCGGAGCTCGCGCTGCAGGATGTATAACACCTCGCCTGGCACGATCGAGCCCGCGTCCAACGCTCGCGAGAGAAGCCCTACCATGCCAAAGCGCCCCCTGCGGACGGCCCGCGCGGCGCTATTGGGTCGATAGCCCAGTTCGCGCGCAGCCTGCAACACGCGATCCCGCGTTTCAGGTCGGAACAAATGCCCCCGCTCACCAAGCACTTGCGTGACGGCCGAGAGTGACAGCCCCGTGGCGCGAGCAATGTCTTTTGCAGTAGCCATAAAACCTTAACTCGCTGCAATTGCGACGTGACAACTGGAGTATAACTCAGATTTTTGGGTTTGCAAACCGATAATGCAACATAAGACAGGAAGGTGTTTTCAACTCTTACGAGGCCACGCAAGATTTGCTGGAGCGAGTAGCCGACCAGCACGTGCGGTGCGACCGACGGCGACGCCCATGTCCAAAGAGTACCTCAGCGCCGCCGCGATCGCCCTGACGTTCGTCCTGTTCGTCCCGTACATCCGCTCGATCTACCGCGGCCACACCCACCCGCACGTGCTCACCTGGGTCATTTGGGGCTTGGGCACGCTCATCGTGTACTTCGCGCAAGTCGCGGGCGGCGCCGGCATCGGGGCTTGGCCGATCGGCGTCTCCGGCCTGATCAGCAGCTACATCGCGTTGCTCGCTTACCACAAGCGCGGCGACATCGCGATCCTCTGGACCGACCGGGCGTTCCTCGTCGCGGCCCTGTCCGCCCTGCCGTTCTGGTTCCTGACGGCCGACCCGCTGTGGGCAGTCGTGACGCTGACGGTCGTGGACCTGCTCGGGTTCGGGCCTACGGTGCAGCGTTTCACAGGAATTCCACGCTCGCGGGCGTGCGTCCGTCGACCTGCTGGTTCGCATGCTTGAGGGTGAGAGCGTGCCCTCGCTCATGGTCGACCCGGTCATCTGGGCGCGATCCTCCTCCGCCGCACCATAGGTCGCGGCGGAGGCCGTTCATCGTCAACTCGTCGTTCGCATCAAGTCGTCCGCATCACGAGCAACGCCATGTTCAACATCAACGTTACTCCATCACTCGCCCGCCGCCACACCGTCAAACGCTCCGATGGTTTCACGCTGGTCGAGTTGCTGGTGGTCATCGGGATCATCGCGGTGCTGATCTCGATGCTCCTCCCGGCCTTGCAGAGGTGCGCGACTCGGCCAACGCCGTGGCCTGCGCCTCGAACATGCGGCAGATGGGTATGCTGATCCGGCAGTTCGCCAGCATGAACAACGACCGCGCGCCCGCCGCGGCAAATACGGGCTCGGGCAGCGTGCGGTGGTCTAACGTGATCAACATGGTGCTGCTGAACAAGCCGCCCACCGGCATGACGGGCAGTTACATTCAGGTGACGGGCCTTCCCCAACAGGGAACGCTGTCATGCCCTGCCTATACCGCATCCGTGAACCAGGGTCGCGCATTCCTGTACACGGTGTCACTCCATGGCGGCGACGCCACGGATCTCGTCCCCGGGCCGTACGGTTACATGGTTGACACGCCCACGCAGGTCCATGACAGCTTCATTCGTTACAAGCTCGGCACGAAAATCTCGAAGTTCCGCGACCCATCGATGAAGTTCATGGTGCTTGAGAGCGAGACCAACAGTGACCTCACCAACAACACGTTCGGCGGCGACCTCGTCTGGGCGCTGGGCGACACGCCCGGTCGGCCCGCCTTTGCTGGCAACGCTGGCAGGTTCGCCTTCCGCCACTCGCGCTACACGAGGGCCAACGCGCTGTTCATCGATGGTCACGTCGAACAACTCGTTCCCCCAGCGAGGCTCGGTCAGCCGAGAATGGAGATCAACACAGCGCGTCGGTTCAATATCGCGCCGTGGTAGCTGATCGCACACAACACGGACCAGTGACGGCAACAATCAATGTGGTCTTTGCGCCGGCCCACGTGCTTCATTACCCCAGTCACGGATGGCACAGCCCGGGACCGCAGAAGGTCCGACTGTTGCACCGCGAGAACCGGGTCGCTGCTGCCCGTTTATTCCTCTAATAGTGCCTTAACGGGAACCAAGGCTAGATCGACGCGATCGTAAATAGTCGTCGTGTGGCAAATGTATCGATCGCCGCAGCAAAAATGGGGGTGGGGATGCAAGTGAGTGCATTGGGTCAGGTCGTCTGCCAAGGGTGGCCGATTGACGATCTCCACTTCCATGCCAGTATGCGTGTCGCAAAACACGACGTGGCAATCAGACGCGACGGGATCGCGCATGCGGTCGGCCACGATGTAGCGGCCGGTCCGGTCTGATTGGGCATGGGAGAAGCGACCGGGCCAGATCGTGGATTCCTCGCCACTCGCCAAGTTCACCTTTTTGATTCCGACGCCGTAATGCACGTACCAGACGTGCCGACCATCGGCATCCCACCATTCATGTCCGCTGTGGCTGACGGGGGCTTTGAGGATGGGCCGTGCCCGGTCGCCTCGCCTGATGGTCCAGAGGCGGTGATAGGGGCGATCGGGCTCGAACGGCTCGTCGGCGTGCTGCTGCCAATATTCATTGGCGACCATCTGCACGTCCGGGTCCGTCGGGCTGAACATGCCGTGGTTGAAGACCTGACCGTCCAGCGTCTGCCACAGCCGGAACGGCGCCCCGTCCAACGGTATCTCACCGATGTGGGAATCGGTCGATCCATCGCGCCGAACCATTCGGGCATCGACGTTCAACGAGTGCCGATCAGCCGAGAAGGTCAGATGCGTGGCGATCTGCTGAAGTCGTCCCGGTGCTAAGTCGGTTGGGAAGCGGTTCACGCGCTCCGGTCGATCCGTAGCGTGGGGGCCGCGCTTCCAGATATCGAACTGGTTGCCCCAATAGACCTCGCCCGTCGTCGTGTCCACGAGGGGACGAGCGGTCGGGTGCTGGGTTTCCGGGTAAATGCGAAGTTCGTCCCGTTCGAAATCGACGACGCCCAGCACCTGTGCCGCATGCCGCCCACCCGGCGGTGGGAAGCCGCAGTGAAGCCAGAGAAATCGCCCGTCGTCCGTGAAGCTGGACGTCGCGAAGTAAAAGGCCATCTGAACGGGCGCCAGCCGTTCCGTGAGGATCAGGCTCTCCAGCCCATTACAGGGGTTCGCCCACCGGGTGAACAGCCTCGATGTCTCGGGGGTCTTCATGGATTGACCTGCACGAGCAGGCGACATGCGCCCGCCCCACTTGCCGACGAGATGACGCGCGACGCGGCGCAAGCGAAATCTCCGTTGCCGCACAGGCGCGGCAACGGAGAGATAAGTCGATGCTGAACTCCCACTTGTGCCTTATCGCGTGCCGCGACGGCGACGGGTAGCGAGCGCTGCGCCGACGAAGGATAAGATGGCCAAGGAGCCGGGTTCGGGAACGGCCGTGACGTTGAAATTGTCGAACGAGATCGACTGACTGCTAGCCGGGCTGATTCGCAGGGCCACGGAAACGGCGTCGAACGCCTGAACGTTCAGCGTGGTGGGGGCAAGTACGAGGCTGCCCACGGTCATCGAGATCACCGGATTGTTGTTGGCGTTCACCGCATAGCTGACCGTCAGGGGTGAGAACGCAGTAGAAGAGACGCCGGAGGTGCCGGTTGCGGAGCCGTATTCGGTGAGGTCGCCCGCGTTATTGGAAGTAGGGACGGTCGAGTCGGCCACGCGAATGGTCCCGGGATGGTTAAAAATTGCGAGATAACCCTGACCCGAGTTGGCCGCGTTGACGAAATAGATCCCGAACGATCCACCACTCATCCGGATGTCCGTCTGAACGGTCACCGGACCGGCAAAGCTGTCGGCGGTGGTGGTTTCAGCGGGCGTCGTATCGAAGAACGACACAAAACTGGAGCCGCCGGCGACGCCAACGAAGTCATTCTCGATTCCGTTGCTCGATTGGGTCGCGCTGGCGGCACCGGTGATCATGCGGAAGTTACTCGCATACTCTCCCGCGGTCTCAAAGGTCAGCACCGCTGCCGACGTCGTCTGTGGCATGGTCATCGCGGCGATTCCCGCCAACGTCAAAAGAGCTTTACGCATTTTTCGATCCTCCGAAATAAGTTCGCTTGCCTGCCTGAATTGGCTGAAATCCGCCTCATCGTCCGACGCTCGAATTATGAACGCCAGCCGACGTTTTCCAAGCAAAACCACTTGTCATTGTTGCACGAAAAGATACCATTTTTGTGCATGGCCACTCCTTCGGCGCAGCCCCGATTGATGGACTGGTCCCGCTTGTACGTGCGGTTGCTGTGGGCATACGAGGGCGCCCCACAAGGCATGCATCACGCGCTGCCCGAGGCGGCGCAGTCGATCATGTGTTGGTTCATCCAGCGGGGAGAGGTCGAGGCCGAAGGAGCCAAGTCCGGCCTGGTTCGGGGCCACGCGGGACAGTGGCTGTTCCTGGCGAACGATAAGGTCCGACATGACTTTACGGACGATGCCCGGATCGTTTCACTCCGCTTGATCGTTCGATGGCCTGGCGGACAACCCCTATACCCGAACGACCAGTGGATCAAGTTCGACTCCGCGAACTCCCCCCTGCTGGAGCGGCACACCCGGTCGCTCCTGCGGCGCCTTCGCCCCTACCTGTCCCGAGCCAGGGACCTGACCCACCTGATGGCCGAGCCCGCACGCCTGGTGGACTACATCCGGATCGAACAGGCGACGCTCCAGTGGCTGGTCGTCTATGACAGCGTTATGCAAAGCCTCGGTGTTCAGCCCACGCCTGTGTCTCGCATGGACGACCGTGTCGGTCGCGCGGTTGAACTGTTGGACCGCCAGGACCTTGGCGACCCGGCCGACGAACGGGAGATCGCTACGTTGGTTGGATTGAGCATCGGCCAGTTGAACCGGTTGTTCACATCCCAGGTCGGCATGACGGTGAAAGCGTATGCCGAGCAGCGCCGCATCGACCACGTCCGTCGGACTCTGCTCAGCAGCACGATGCCGATCAAACAACTCGCCTACACGATGGGCTTTAGACAGCAGTCCCATTTCTCCCGCTGGTTTCACAAGAAGACGGGAATCTATCCCCGCGCGTTTCGCGAGAAGACGCACCATCCCAATGAGTTGATTCGTTAGACGCATTGTGAGGGCTTGGATGCTTAACTGAAATATCGAATCGCCGTCCCGCGCCCGGCTGGCAGTTGCCACAGGAGGCGGCGACCAATAAGCGCTTGAACGAGGGGACGTCGTCGCGCAGTCACCCGCGTAGCGCACGTTGATGCGCGGCGGTTCCGGTCGCTTGACGCGGCATCGAGTGACGCATAAATTTGCCTGTTCGTGGCCGTACGTACCTTGCGCATCCTCGCAGTCGTCTGGTTCTCGTTATGGCTGATCGGCGGCCCGACGCTGGTGGTCTGCCACGCGGGGAGCGGGCACGTCGGCCTTGAGATGGCGCACGAAGGTGCTTGCAACAAGTCGACGGACGCTTCCGGAGCAGATGCCGCGGCGGTTGTCGAGACATTTGAGCTGGACTGCCAAGACCAAGCCGTTCTTGACACGGCGATTCGCGTGGAGCGGCAGAACACCGAGTTGGCGGTCCCCGCGCTGCTCCCACTGATCCATGCCTCCGCGTTCCCCGCCGCGCCTGGCCTTGCGAACGCCCGGCCCGAGCCGAGCGACATCGCCTTAGTGCCGCCCTGGCATCTCACCCCGCTGGCGAGCGTCGTCCTCCTCATCTAGACCGCTTCGACCTCTCGGTCGCCGTCGCGAGCGCGCCCCCGCGTTGCGCGCTCGTGGTTTCCCCCGTCTCTTCCATCCGGAGCGTCTATGCGCAGCAGGGTCTGCTACCCCGCGGCACCCGTCGTGGCGATTTGCCTCGCCTTGGGTGCCTGCCAGCCTTACGAGCGCCGCCCGCTCGACCTCTCCTCGCACGCCGATGGGCTCCGCACTCGCAGCGTCGCCGACGAGGGCGTCCTCGCCTTTGCGGAACGGGTGCGATCGGCTGAGGCCGGCCCTGCCAACGCCGCATTCGACTCGTCAGATGGTTTAGACTTACGCGAGGCCGAGATTGCCGCGCTCGTGCTCAACCCCAAGCTGCGGGCCGCTCGGTTGGCGGCCCGCGTGGCGGCGGTGGGTGCCGAGCACGCCGGCCGCTGGGACGACCCGCAGCTGGAGGCGGACGTCCTGCGGGTGCTGGAGAGCGTGGACGAGCCGTGGCTTGCGGGCGCGGGCATCGGGTTCACCATCCCGCTGTCGGGTCGGCTTGCGGTCGAGCAGGCACAGGCTAACGCCGAAGCCTTGGCGGCGCTGGAGGAGGCGCGGCTGGCCGAGTGGGAAGTCTTAGGCGAGTTGCGGGCCGCTTGGTTTGAGTGGTCCGCCGCGGGCCGTCGGGCCGAGCTTTACCGCGAGTACGGCGAGCAACTTCGACGGACTGGCGACGCGGTCGAGCGGCTCGCGGCGGCGGGAGAAGTCCAGCCGTTGGAGGCGCGGCTGCTCGGCATCGAACGGCGCGCGCAGGCGTTGGAGGCCACCGCCGCCACCGCACGGGCACGCGAGGGCCGACATCGGATCGCGCGGCTGCTCGGCGTGCTCCCTTCCGCACCGCTCGAACTCCATCCCGCTCTCGAGGCGCCGGAACTCGCGATCAGCGACGTCGACGACGCGCAAGCCGTGCTAGCGCATCCGCGGGTCGCGCTCGCGCGGGCGGAGTACGAGGTCGCCGAAGAGCGGATGCGCCGCGAGGTGCGAAAACAGTACCCGGACCTGACCATCGGCCCCGTGTATGAGCACGAAGAGGGCCAGTCGCGGCTCGGGTTGGGGCTCGGCCTGCCCCTCCCGGTCTTCAACCGCAACCGCCGCGGTATTGCCGAGGCGGCCGCGGAGCGGGACGCGGCCCGTGCGGAGGCGGAAGCGGCATACGAGGCCGCGTTGCACGACGCAGCGGAGTTGCGGCTGCGATTGGACGCCGCCACGGCACGCCTGCGGGCGCTGCGGGACGAGGTGGCGCCGCTGGTGGACGAGCAGGTCCGCGAGGCGGAGGCGCTCGTCGCCGCCGGCGAGGTGGACGTGTCGCTGCTGCGGGAGATGTTGTCCATGGCGCTGGAGACGAAGGTTCAACTGCTCGACGCCGCCGCGGAGGAGGCAATGGTGCGGAGCCAGCTCCGCTCGCACCTGCGGCCTTGGCGGACGCCCGTGCCGGCCCAATCAGGAGATGGAAGATGATCGTACGCGCATTGACAACCCTCTCACTCGTGCTCGCCGGGCTGGCGGCCGGGGGCTGCGGCAACGGTGAGCCGGACGCCACGCCGGTCGCGACCGCGACGGCACCAGCTGCCCCGGCGGTGACGAACCGGATCGACGTGCCCGCGAGCGTGCGGCAGAACCTGGGCATCACGTTCGCCAAGGTGGAGCGCCGCCCGGTGCAACAAACCGTCCGCGTGCCGGGGCAGTTCGAGCTCCGGCCCGAGGCGACGCGGGAGTACCGCGCGATGGTCGCGGGTCGCGCCGAGATCCTGGTGCAGCAGTTCCAGGCGGTGAAGCGCGGGACGCCGCTGGTCCGGCTGGACTCGCCGGAGTGGCGGCAGATGCAGCACGGCACGGTCGAAGCGGAGGGGGAGATCAAGCTCGCGCAGGCGGCGTTGCGGGTCGCGGAGGCGAGCAAGGCCGAGGCGGAGCAGGCCGTGGCGTTCCTGCGCGAGCGGCTGCAGGCCCTGGGCGACGTGGGCGTCCGCCGCGCGGAGCTGGAGGGCCAGCTCCGCGAGCGCGAGGCGCAGGTGCCGAAGCTCGATGCGGAGCTGCAAGCGAAACAAATCGAACTGCATGAGGCACGGGAACATTACGCGTCGATCCTCAACGTGCTTGCCTCCCTCTCGGGCGTGCCGAAGGATCGGTTGCTTGCGCCGGCGGAGCCCGCGGACGATCACGGACACGCGCACGAGGGGCCAGTCCCGCTCTGGCGGACGTTGGGCACGCTCGTCCTCGCGGCCGAAGCCGACGGCGTCGTCGGCAACATCGCCGTCACCAACGGCGGGTGGGCCGAGACGGGCGCCCTGCTGCTCTCGACGGTGGACCCCACGAAGCTACGATTCGTCGCCGAGGCCCCGCAATCCGACCTCGCGCGGTTCAAGGATGGCCTTCCCGTGAAGATTACGCCTCCGCAGGGCGGAAGCGTGCCGCTCGACGCATCGGTCGACGCCACGCTTAGCCTGGGCTTCCAGGCACACCCGCAAATCCGGACGATCCCGCTCTACGCGACGCCTGCGGCCATGCCGTGGTGGGCCAAGCCCGGCGTAGCGGGCTTCCTCGAAGTCTTCGTCGGGGGGTCGGAGCAGGCGGAGTTGGCAATCCCCGCGGCGGCGATCATGCGGGAGGGCCTGAACCTCATCTTTTTCCGCCGCGACCCGAAGAACCCGGACAAGGTCTACCCCGTGGAGGCGGACCTGGGCGTGAGCGACGGCCGGTGGACCGTCGTCAACAGCGGCCTGGCTGACGGCGACGAGGTCGTGCTGGAAGGCGCGTACGCGCTGAAGCTGATCGGCGGCGAGCGGCAGACGCCGGCGGGTTACCACTACCACGCCGACGGCTCGCTTCACAAGGATCACTGAGTACCACAGCATGCTGCGTAAACTCATCGCATTCTCGCTCAACAACGCCGCGCTGGTGCTCGTGCTGGCGGCCCTGCTCATCGCGTTCGCCGCGTTCCAGGTGCCGCGGATGCCCGTCGACGTGTTCCCCGAGCTGAACGCGCCGACGGTCGTGGTGCTGACCGAGGCCAAGGGGCTGTCCGCCGACGAGGTGGAGCAGTACGTCACGTTCCCCATCGAGAGCGCCGTCAACGGCCTCGCCGGCGTGCGCCGAGTCCGCAGCGGCAGCGCGATGAGCCTGTCGCTCGTGTACGTCGAGTTCGACTGGGGCACCGACATCGATACCGCCCGCGTCCGCGTCGGCGAGCGGCTCGCAATCGCCGAGGACGAACTGCCCGAGGGCGTGCATACGGAAATCGCGCCGAGCACCGGCATCACCGGCGAGATCATGATGATCGCGGTGTCGTCGCCGGACGGCAGCGTCGGCCCGATGGAGCTGCGGTCCTTCAGCGAGTTCGAGCTCCGGCAGCAGTTGCTCTCGGTGGCGGGCATCGCACAGGTAGTCGCGATCGGCGGCGAGCTGCCCGAGTACCAGGTCCACGTTCGACAGGACTCGCTGCGGCTCTACGGGTTGACGATGCAGGACGTCGTCAACGCCGCGGGCGCGGCTCACAGCACGGCGAGCGCGGGGTACCTCGCGAACGTCGGCGGGATGGAACTGTCGATCACCCAGTCGGCTCGGGTGCGCTCGGCGCAGGACATCCGCGACACAATCGTGAAGTACCACGAGGGCTCGGCGGTCACGATCGGTCAGGTGGCCGACGTGGCGATGGGACCGACGCCCGCGCGCGGCACGGCGTCCGCCGCCGGCGAGCCCGCCGTCGTGCTCTCGATCAAGAAGTCTCCCGGGACGAACACGCTCGACATCACGCGGGCGATCGACGCGACCCTGGACCAGGTGGACAAGGGCCTGGCGGCGGGCATGAAGATCGACCGGCACGTGCTCCGCCAGTCCGACTTCATCCGCCTGTCGGTCAGCAACGTGGTCCACGTGCTCCGCGACGCGGCGATCTTCGTCGCCGTCGTCCTCATCCTGTTCCTGCTCAACGTCCGCACGACGATCATCACGCTCACGGCGATCCCGCTCTCGCTCGCGATGGCGGTGCTCGCCATGCGCGGGCTCGGGCTGAGCATCAACGTGATGACGCTCGGCGGCCTGGCGATCGCGATCGGCGAGCTCGTGGACGACGCGATCATCGACGTCGAGAACATCTACCGTCGGCTGTGCGAGAACCGCCTGCTGCCCGAGCCGCAGCGGAAGCCCGACCTGCGCGTGATCTTTGACGCCAGCAACGAGGTGCGATCCTCGGTCGTCTTCGCGACCGTGATCATCGTCATCGTGTTCGTGCCGCTGCTGTTCCTCCAAGGTGTCGAGGGCCGCTTCTTCCAGCCGATGGGCGTGGCCTACATCACGTCGATCCTCGCGTCGTTACTGGTGGCCCTCACGGTCGTGCCCGCCATGTGCCGCTACCTGCTGCGCGGCAAGCTCGGGGGCGAGCACAAGGACGGCTTCGTCGTGCGATGGCTCAAGTCGGTGTACGAGCCGGCGCTGCGCCTGGCACTGCGGTGGCGGCTCGCCGTGATCGCGCTCGCCGCGGTGGCAACGGGGGCGAGCCTGTGGCTCGCGAGCACGTTCGGCAGCAACTTCCTGCCCGACTTCAACGAGGGCACGCTGACCATCTTCATCGACGCGCCGCCCGAAACGTCGCTCACCGAGAGCGACCGCATGGTCCGCGGGCTGGACCGCCAGCTCGCGCAGGTCGAGGGCGTCCGCTCCGTCGTCCGTCGCACCGGGCGAGCCGAGCGCGACGAGCACGCCCACGGCGTGAACCGCAGCGAGATCCAGGTGTCGATCAATGAAGGCGTGGACAAGTCCACGGTACTCCACCGCATCGACGACGTGCTCGCCAACGTGCCGGGGCTGAAAACCGAGGTCGGCGCGCCGATCGGCCACCAGCTCTCGCACGTGCTCTCCGGCACGCAGGCCGCGATCGCGATCAACATCTACGGCAACGAGCTCGCCACGCTCCGCCAGATCGCCGAGGACGTGGAGGGCGCGATCACGCCGATCCCGGGCGTCCGCGACGTGCTGGCCAACCGCGAGGCGGCCATCGAGTCGCTGAGCGTCCGCTACCGCCATCAGGACCTCAAGCGCTGGGGCCTCACCCCTGCAAGCGCCGCGGAACAGGTCGAGGCAGCCTTCAGCGGTATCGAGGTGGACCGCGTGAACGAGGGCGTGCGGCAGCGCGCCATCGTCGTGCGCCTGCACCCGGACGAACGGGAATCGGTCCAGTCCGTCAAGCGCCTGCTGCTGCGCGGCGAGGGGGGCGCGCTGGTCCGCCTGAGCGAGGTCGCCGACGTCGGCCCCGAGCGCACTCCCTTGGGCATTCAGCGCGAGAACGCCCGCCGCAAGGCCGTCGTGTCGCTGAACGTTGCGGAGGGCTACAACCTGGGGCACATCGTCGAGGCGGTGCAGGCCAAGGTCGACCCGCTCGTCCACTCCTACGGCTACACCGTGACCTACGGCGGGCAGTTCGAAGCGCAGCAGTCTGCGGCCCGCACGATCTACGTAATGGGCGCGTTCGTCTGCCTCGTCATCCTTCTGCTGCTTTCGCTAGCGCTCGGCTCGAACCGCGCGGCGTTGCTGGTGATGGTAAACCTCCCGCTGGCGCTCATCGGCGGGGTCGTCGCGATCTTCCTGAGCGAGAGCCCGAGCCTCGTCGACAATTTGCTGGGCCTGTTCGGCGCCGGCACCTATCGGGCGCCCGTGATCTCCATCGCCAGCATGGTCGGCTTCGTCACGCTCTTCGGCATCGCCGTCCGCAACGGCATCCTGCTCGTGAACCACTACGCGCACCTCCTGCGCGAGGAGGGCGCGGCGTTCGACGAGGCGGTCGTCCGCGGCTCCCTGGAGCGGCTCGTCCCGATCCTGATGACCGCGCTCACCGCCGTGCTCGGCCTCGTGCCGCTGGCGATGGCCAAGGGCGAGCCGGGAAGCGAACTGCTGGCGCCACTGGCGATCGTCGTGCTCGGCGGGCTCGTCACGTCAACTTTGCTCAACCTCATCGTGGTGCCCGCGGGGTACCATTTAATGTTCCACAAGCGGCCCATCGCCCTGACGACGCAACGTGCGGAGCGGGTGGATGCGGACGCGATTCCCGTTGCGTGAGCAACCAAAGGAGACTCCGATGAACCGGACTGCTGCCCTCTGTCTAGCCGCCTCGCTTTCCCTCGCCGCAACCGCCTGCGACCGAGCGGAACCGACCACCCCCGTAGCGCCCGCGGCCGCACCCGTGGCCGCCGAACAAGACCACGGGCACGACCACGGCCACGACGCCCACTCCGGCGAACGGCACGACCTTGGGTCGGCAAAGGTCGGCACGTTCGACGCCGCCGTCACGCAGATCGGCGACGCCCATGCCGGCGAAGGCGCCACCTTCGAGATCCGCCCGACGGGCGGCGCCGGCGAGATCACCGCCGTCCGCGCGTGGGTCGGCGTGGAGAGCGGCCAAGGCTCGGTCAAACTGAAGGCACCCAAACGCGGCGACTTCTACGACGCCGACCTTGAGGTACCCTCGCAGCTGCCCGACGGGAGCAAGTTTTGGGTGGAGTTCGAGACCGCCGCCGGTAAATCCAACGGCAGCTTTGAGCTGGCGAAGGATTAGCCAGGCGTCCTAAAACTGGGCGAAGGTGCCTCCGCGCAGGCGGCCGGCCTTTCGAAGCATCAGACGAACACGGGCGGCACGGCTTGACGTGTCGATCTGGCGACTGCCTCAACTCAGGAACAATTCGATAACCGGAACCACGGCCTGTGGGTGGATCACCGGCAGCGTCAGCTTCAGCGACGCCATGGCGGTGGCTTCGCTCAGGGCCGAGTGCTCGCCGGCGGCCAGCACCTTTGGCTCCTCGAACCGCACCTCGCTCGCGTCCTGAAGGAACTGCGCGTACGCCACCCGCCCTGCCAGTCCCGGCAGGTGCAGCAGTTCGAACGGCCAGTCAAACAGGTGGACGTATAGTCGACGCGTCACGGCGTTGTACGTGTAGCGCGTGCCGCTCGGGGCAGGCGGCAGATCGCTGGGAGGTTGGCCACAACCGTAGATGCTGCGGTCGTGCTCGGCCATCCACGCAGCGTAATCGGCCAGCGCGTCAATGGCGCGGCGGTCAAACGTGCCGCGGGCGGTCGGGCCGACGTTCATGATCAGGTTGCCCCCCTTGCTCACGCCGTCGATCAGCAGCTTCACCAACTGCTGGGGGCTCTTCCACGTCTGCTCGTCGCGCGCGTACCCCCACGATCCGCTGAACGTATGGCACGCCTCCCAGGTCACCGGCTTGCCGTCCACCGTCACGCCCTGCTGCGGCACGTACTGCTCGGGCGTCCTGAAATCCCACCCATTCGGCACGTCGTCGAGGTCCAACCGATCGTTGATCAGGATGTTCGGCTGCAGCTGTCGGCACATGCGCACGAGCGCTTCGGCGTCCCAGCTGTGCCGGTCCTTGTACCCTTGGAACGGCCGACCGCCGGGACCGGTCCAACCGAAGCGGGCGGGGTAGCTGAAGTCGAAGAAGAGCGTGTCGATCTGGCCGTAATCGGTCAGCAGCTCGCGCACCTGTCCGTGCAGATATTGGGCGTACTTGGTTTGGTCACGACCGCGGGCCAGCTCGTCACGGTCGGGGTGCTCGCGCAGCGCGTGCTGGTCGTCGATGATGAAGTCGCCGTGGTCCCAGTCGATCAGCGAGTAATAGATGCCGATCCGTAGCCCATGCCGGCGGAACGCATCGACGAGCGGCCGCAGCAGGTCGCGCTTGGCCGGGCTATGGACGGCGGTGTAGTCGGTCAGCTTGCTGTCCCACAGGCAGAACCCCTCGTGATGTTTCGCCGTGATGACCACGTACTTCATGCCCGCCTCAGCCGCCATCATGGCCCAAGCGTCGGGGTCGTAGCGGTCCGGATCGAAACGCGGGAAATAGCGCTCGCGGTACACCCGCGGGTCAATCTTCTCGCGCTGCATCACCCACTCGTGCCGCGCGGCAAGAGCATAAAGCCCCCAGTGGATGAACAGCCCGAACCGGTCGTGCGTGAACCACGAGGTGGACGGACTGGCGGCGGTGGACGGAGATAGGGGGAAGGTGCCGTTCTGCTGGGTCATCTTGATCCTGGTGAAGGTCGATCAGAAACGTTACTATTTAGTGATAAATCAATGGCTTTGCGGCGCCTAGCGCGGTCGACGTCGACACACGATCCGCTCGTGATATTACCCGGGGCTGACGACGTATGCTGCGTACGGCCAACCGCGCGATCCGCAGATCGGCGCCACGATCAGCCACACGCTCGCGTCTCGAACCCCATCGTGCGCCACGCTTCGTGATGCCTGCGCCACCGGTGCTGCGCCAGCCGCCACAGCTCGCGCCCCACCGCCGACCACGGGGCCGCGTCGAAGGCGGCCAAGTCGATTCCAGCACTCAGTGCGGTCATGGGTTGTGTCGTATGAGGACGCTGCACCGCACGGTGCGGCCGGCGCACGCGTCGGCACCTGCGTCCGTCGTTGCGCTAAGCACGCCCGACCGCTGTGGCGGCCGGGCGTGCGATGTTGACAGGTACGGCTATCGACCCGTTGCTCGGTTAGAAGCCGTATGCCTCCAGCTCCGCGATGTTGCCCCAGCCACCGTTGGGCGGGAGGTAACGGATGTACCGCCACGTGCCCGAGACAGCTACCGACTGCGTCGTCAGCGAGCCCTCGGTCGGGGCGCTGGCAACGGTGAAGATGGTCGTTGCCGACGCGAAGTCCGCGGTGTTCGACACCTGGAACTGGCCGCCGACCATTCGGCCAGCGAACCCGGCGCGCGGCGCGAACTTGATCTGGTTGATCGTCTTGGCCGACCCCAGGTCCAGGCCAACCCAGGCGCCGTTACCGCCGGTGCTATCGGGGGCGTCGAAGTACGAGTTGACGTTGCCGTCGAACACCTTCGAGATCGTGTTGCCACCGCCACCGTAGCTGCCGGCCGTGCCGATGGCCGTGCCGGTCAGCTTCGCCGAGGTTTGGGTGCCACTGCCGGCGGCCATGAGTTGCAGTTCGCCCAGCTGGATCAAGCCCGGGTCGCCGTTGTTGGCCGAGATGTTCAGGCGGTACTGGTTGTACGCGCCGGGCGTGGCAACGGTGTAGGTGCGCGTGCTGCCGTTGGCGGTGTCGGCCTCGTTGGTACGCGTATCGAGCGTCACCCACGTCGAGCCGCTCAGGCCCTGCAGCGTCCAATTTTTCGGGGCCCGGCCGGTGTAGATGGCGGTGTCGTTGCCGCTGGTCAGCTTGTACTGGGTGACGGTGTAGGTTGCCGCGTCGGCGAACGTGTAGCTGAGGGTCGCAGTGTTCGTCAGCGCCAGCCACTTCGTCGCGGGGTTATTGTCGAACGCCTGCGCCGCCCCTTCGTTCGACCCGCTGTTCTGCGAACTGGCGCCCGCGGTGCCACCGGTGGCAACGTTGATGAGCGTGCCCGATCCGGTGTACATCGAGAAGTTTGCGAACGTGACGGTCGACAGGGCGGACGTGTTGTGGCTGGTTGCCGCAAGCCCAGCCAGTAAGCTGCCGGTGCCCAGGTTGACGATTGGGCCGAACCCGGTCCACGTCGTCCCGTCGGCCGACGAGAAGGCCTGCACGTTATCCCCGGTGCGCACGAGGCGCACGTACGCGTTATTGTTGCCCGCGCCTGCGTCCTGCGCCTGCGCGCCGGCGGCCGTGCGGTACTGCAATCGCGTGCCGTTGGACGGCGTGACGACGACTGCGGCGAACGCGGCGTTGGCGGCGGTGCTGGCGCGCATCATCACGCCCGCCTTGGCCCAGCCGTCGGTGTTCGTCTGCCCGGTCACCCGCGCCGAGAGCGCGCCATCGCCGGCCAGCAACTGGGACGCGAACTGGAATTGATCGCTCGTGCCCCAGATGTCCGCGCCACCGCCGTTGACCGTGTAGACCTGCGTGGAAGCGTTGAAGGTCGCCGAGCCGTTCGGCGCGGCGTTGCCCACGTTGGTGCTGGTCCAACCCGACGGTAGCGTGTCCGTCGGTGGAGGCGGCGTAACGCCGCCCCACTCGTAGCGCCCGATGTCCGGTGCCGTGCCGTTGTACGTAACGGCGTCGCCACCAACGTTCGTCGTGCCACGATCGACGACGCCCGCCGTCGCCGCCGAGGGCCGGTAATAGGGATCGGGAATGCCACCAGAGAGGTTGAAGCCCGGCGCCACATTGGTGACGTTGTTCGTCGCCTGCAGGCCGGGCAGCGACAGGTTGCTCGAGTTGCTGTACGGCGCCCCGCCAGACACGGACGAGTAAAGGTTGTAGCTGATCTGCGTGTTCGCGTGGTCGCCCGAGCTGAAGGCGACGCCCTGGTTCGAGCGGATGAACGCGTTATTCTTCACCTGCACGTTGCTGGTGTCCATCGTCGCGTCGTTGTTATTGCCGAACAGGACGCCGACGTCGAGGTTGTCGAAGGTGTTGTTGTATATGTAGAAGTCGCTGACCGTCTCCCCACCCGCCCAGAAGCAGATGCCGCGCGAGTTGAGAAATCCGGAGAACGACTGTTCCTTCAGGAACGAGTTGCGATAGATGTGAACGTTCCTGCTCGGGGTGTACCCCTCACCCGCCGACGAGAAGACGCCGATTGCGCCGGCCGAGCCGGCGTTGATGACGGTGTTGTCGTGGATCCGCACGTCGGTGTTGTTGTGCACCTCGATGCCGACCTCGCTGTTGGTCGAGTTGGGACCGAAGTTCACCACGTTGTCGTAGATCTCGACCGTGGTAGCGAAGCCCGGGTCTTTCTGGCCGTCGAGGCTGAGAGAGATCTCGGAGCCGACGTTGCCGTAGATCTTCACGTGGTTGGACGTGTGCCACACCTCGATCGCGATGCGGAACCCAGGTCCGCTGTAGTTGTTGTGGTGGATCAGCGTGCCCTTAAGCCAGCCGCCCGAGTCGACCGCCTTAATGCCGTAACCGCTATCGTCGCCGCGGTTCTCCACGATCGTGTTGTTGTAGATCTCGCCGCCCTGCAGGTGGTTGATCTGGATGTTGCCGCTCCAGTAGCCGCCTCCGTTCTTCGTGTTGTTCAGGAAACTGTTGTCGTGGATCTTGATGCCGGTCATGAAGTTGGGTGGCACCAGGAAGTCCACGCTGCTCTGGTCGCGCGTCTGCACCTGGATGGCGCGCTCGTACATGTTCACGAAGCGGCAGTTCTTAATCTCGACGTTGTTGCGCTGCACGGCCCAGATGCCAGTCTTCGCCGTGCGCTCGGCGCCGTCGATGGCGAAGTCGGAGAAGGTGTGATTGCCGTTGACGTTGCTGCTGGACAACGCCTTGATGATTCCGTCCACCGTATTATCGGCGCCCAAGGGCACGGTGATCGTTGATGCTCCGGTGCCCGTTGAACCGTTTCCTACCAAGTTCACGCCCAGGTTCATGTAGATGCTGCTCGACTCGACGTAGGTCCCGGCGTTCATTCGGATCGTGTCGCCGGGCGTAGCAACGCGGCCCGCAGCGTAAGCGACGGAGCGCCAGGGCGCGTTCAACCCGCCGCGCGACGGGTCGTCGATCCCGTTCGGGTCGACGTACCACGCCGCGAACAGCCGGCGGTTCTCCAGTTCCTCGATGACCGACATCGTCGAACGTTCCAGGACCTTCACGCGCGAAACGACGGAACGCTGCGGCTTGCGCGTGAGACGGTTTGACACGAGCTCTTTCAACATGCTTACTCCTTTGGTCCCCCCCGGGATACGCCAAGGCCAAAATGAGAAGCCACCGACGCCGCGGCCTGAGCGGCGTGGGGCCGAGATGGTTGGGTTGGGAAAGCGATCTGCTGATCTAACGCGAACGGGTCAATCTGCTTGCGTGTCGGTGCGAAGGTGGCAGAGCGATGGAAGCCTTCTATCGCTAAAAGAGTGCATGCATCGGTTCACGACAGCGTATCGCCTTCCCCCATGGCGACGTTTGGCCACGGGCGTGCCCACGATGATCTTCCACGTCACTTGCGGGCAAGCCCCGAGGTTAAACGCCGGGCGCGGCGCTACAAGCATGCGTAACAGTGGCGACGCCGCGCGATCGGTCGACGTGCAATATCGAGTTCTTCGAGAAGCCACAGCTGTGGCTGCGCCACGCCACGACACCGGCGTCGTCGGTACAGCGCTTCACCCCTTCGCCGCACCGGTCAGCGGCTCGCCGAACCGTTAGCCGTCGCGGTCGGGTCGGGGACGTTGGACAGATCGATCGGGTAAACGAACTTCGAGTTCTGGTCCTGTCGGCCGTGCGCGTTCTCGAGCTGTTGCCAGGTGGCCAGGTCGATGTCCGGTGGGCCGTTCGCCGCCGTCAGGGAGTACATCACCTTCTCACCGGGGAAGTAGTCCTTCTCGACGTTGTCCTTCGAGAACGTGTTGTGGTCGGACACGATCTCATTGGCAAACTCGGCAGCGCAAGTGCGGCCGTTGGGGAAGTCGGGGCCACCGAGGATGAACAGCGAGCCCTTTCCAACCGGGTTGCCGAACGACGCGATCGTGTTGCCCACCATGCGCCAACCGTCAAGGCCGAACTTGAAGTCGGCGCTGTCGCGGTGGACGTCCGAGTTGATCTTGATCTCGTGGCCGTACAGGCGCTGGCCGTTGAACTGCGTGTCCTGACAGTTGTAGTAAATGTGGTTGTTCGCCAGCGTCACGTTCGGCGCGCCGCTGGAGATGAAGCCACTGTTTCCGTTGTTGCGAACCACGCTGTTTTTAAGCGTGAAGGGCCCGCGGGTCATCTCGTTCAGCACGCCGTACCCACCGGCCTTGTTGCCGCGGTTCTCTTCAACCAGGCAGCGGTCCAGAGTGACGTTACTGCCGCCGTAGTCCTGCCAGAAGCCGTTGGCGATGTTGCGGTTAAACTGGCAGCGGACGAAGGTGTACGAGTCGATGTTGTGGCCGAACATCTTGTAGCCGGCGGCGTCGTTCATGTCGCCCCACGTGCCGATCGTGCGCCAGTTGTTGTCGTTGAACTGGCAATCCTCGTAGAGGAAGTTGCGCGGCCCGACGGCGACGCCGATCTGCTTGTCCGGTTCCACGCCGAGCTGGACCGAACCCGCCCCGCGCGACCCGTTGGCGTTGAACGTGCTGCGGCGGACGGTCACGTCGCGGCAGTTGATGATCTCCAAGCCGATGCCGTTGTTCTCGATTGCGTCGCAATCCTCGATCAGGATGTTGCGCGGCAGGTTCGCGTACTCCTTCACGTCGTAGTTGCCGATCTGGATCGCCCCGCCGAACTTGATGTAGTTGGCGACGTGCTGCACGCGCAGCCCGCGCAGCACGACGTTGCCGCGGTTGAAGATCTCCAGCAGGGGCCGGCTGTCCTGCGTGTAGCCCGGCTGCACGCCGCGCTCGGCCACCTCGACCCTGGCGGTGGCCAGGTCGACACCCAACGGTGGGCGCACGCGGATCGACCCGGGCGTGGCGGCGTTGTCGGTGACCGTGAACTGCCCGGCCTTCAACTGCTCGGCCGCGATCGGCCCACCCTGCTCGTCGCACACCTGTTCGAGCCGCTTCCCGTCGACGTAGACCATTTCGCGCCGGCGGTTGAAGGGCGTGGCGCCCCACCACCCGTTCTCGTTGCCCAGGCCCCACGCGAAGCGCCAGTCGTGCGTGAACGTTCCATCGGTGTCGGCCTTCCAGCCGGTGTAGAGCGCCGAGCCGCTCAGCACCGCTTTGCCCGGTTCCGTCGCCTCCAAGATCAGCAGGGCATCCCCCTTGCGCACCTGCACGTATTCGCGATAGTCGCCGGGGGCCAGCAGCACCTTCGTCGGCTTGTCCCCCGCCTTTGCGACGGCGGCGCCAAGCGTCTTGAAGGGCGCGGCGGCCGTGCCGGGGTTGGTGTCCTTCGCCGCCTTATGGTCCGCGTCCACGTGAATCGTCTGGGCGATCGTCGACTCGTCGATCGACGCCTGCGCCATCGCCTTGGTCGATGACAACGACACGCTCACGAACGATGCGATAAGGCAAAGACCGACGGACGAGCGGCGGAACAACTGCATGCAAGGCTCCTTTGATGATTTGATCGAAGATGAACGTAGGTGAACGTGACGGTGCGCGACACGACCGATGCTAGTCGTTGGGCGTGATCGTCCAGTACTTATCGGGGTCGATCCACCCACCGGTCGTGGTGGCGGCGGCGTTATTCACGGTCTCACGGGGGGTCAGCAGCGAGACGTGACCGTCGACAAATAGGTAATTCCACCGCAATGAGTGAACCGGCTTGCCAACGGCCGGTGGGTAACCGCCGACGGCCGGCCCGCTCCAGCCGGCGTTGTTGATCGATTCGTAAGCCCCTCCGCCCTGGGGGTTCCACGTGTTGTGCGCTTCGACTAGCAGCAGGACCTCAGTCGAGTTCTTCACGCTTGAGAACTTGCAGACCGGGTTGCGGACGTCCGTCCCGTCGGCCGGCGCGAACTGCCACAGCCGGCCTGTTCCCCAACCGTTGCCGGTGGCGTTGCGGGCGTAGGTCATGGCGTAGGACCGGCGGAACATGCCGAAGGAGGGGTCGATGTTCAGGAAGTCGCTCGGGCAGCGGACGACGCCGAACCCAGGCCGCTGCCAGAACGCCACTGACGCGTTGTTGCTCACGCCGAGGTAGCGTGACAGCGAATCGTCCCAGCTGCGATAGATGTCCGCGGTCCCTACTTTGTATTGGTAGATGGACGGCGCGATCACGTCGCGGTTGTCCCCGGCGTACCCGCGGAACGCGAGCCCGATCTGTCGCATGTTCGACGCACAGGCAATGGCCTGCGCGGCTCCCCGTGCCTTGTTGAGGGCCGGCAGCAAGATGCTGATTAACAGGGCGATGATCCCGATAACCACCAAGAGTTCAACTAGCGTGAACGCGGCTGGCCTTCGTTTGCGGTTCATGTCAGCTTCCTATGCGGTGATCGCACGTACGTTGGTTCCGTCCGTCTCGCGCCACGCAGCAAACCGGCGTCCGTGGACGGTAAAAGGGGACGTCCAGCGTTAGCCGAACGCCCCAATGTTCAGGACCCGTTCAAGACGAACTTAAACCGAAGCGCGACGGCGACGCAGGACCATCAGGCCACCGGCGGCGACGAGGCCGAAGGTGGTGGGTTCGGGAACAGCCGTCACGCTGAACGCGAGGTCGTCGAACGCCGCCTGCGAGAAGCCGGTGTTGTCGCCGTTATTGTTGAACAAGATCACGGCCCGCAAACTCTGCCCATCGGCGAGGGCCGCGTACGCCGTCGAAACCGGTACGAAGGTCCCCTGCGTGATCGTGCTGCGCGCGATCGATACCGGGTTGATGGCCGTGACCGGTTCGGTCGAACCGTTAGAGGTGTTGATGTTCTCGAAGCTTGCGCCCGGATCGAAGTCGACCAGGAAGCCAAGCTTGTACGTCCCGCCACTGGCGTTACCGACACCGTCCAGCCGTCGACCGAATTCCACGCTCAGGCTGTAGAGGTTGCCGGCGGTGGTCGTGGCGAACGGATCCGAGATCACGACGCCGATCTGGCCGCCGCCGGAGTTGATATAGCCATATTGGTCTCTATCCGTCAGGAACTGGCCGCTCGTTGCCTGCCCGGTGCCGATCGCGTCGGAACCCGTATGTCCTCCAGTAAAGCTGGGCAGCGCAGGCACGTCTTGGTTCTGGTCGTTCTTGCCGACCAAGTCCAGATCGGCTTTCCAGCCGTCGCCCGGGGCGTAGTAGCTATAGTCGTTGACGTTTGGCGACTCAAAGTCCGAAATCGTCGCGGCTTGCGACACGTTCATGGCGAGCGCCACGGTCGTAACCGTCGCTACGATCGACGTCATGCCAACGTTGGCAAACCCACGCATTGTTCCACTCTTCAGACTCATTTCCATTCTCCCGTTCAATTAGAACTGATGTGACATTGCGTCCGCGCCACCGTGGGCAAGGACGCTTGAAATGCTTAACTTAAGTGATCGCTCGCCAGCTTTATCCATTCGGCACGCCGGCCGAGCCGCCTTCCAGAAAGTTGAACGGCACGGCTTGGCATGCCTGCACCGCATCAGGGGTGGCGACCTTGTCGACGATCAAGCGGGCGGCCAATTCACCGAGCGCCTCGCGCGGCCAGTCCATGGCGGTCAGTTGCAGGCCGCCCAGATCCAGGTCCCGGCCATCGTCGACGATGCCGACGATGGACAGATCCCGCGGCACCTCGAGCCCGAGACGCAGCGCTGCCACGTATGCCGCCCGCGCGTCGATCGCCGACCCAGCCACGTAAGCGGTCGCCCGCCCATCCGACCGCGCCAGCAGGGGGCGAAGGTCCATTCCAGTTACCGTCTGCCCGGCCGGCACCTGTTCCCGAATGACGGGCGACAATCCTGCCGCCTCCATCACCGCGGTGTACCCGGCCCGGCGGTCGCCGCGCGAGTAGTGGGCATTGGGAACGTGGCAAAGATACTCGATTTTCCGATGGCCCAACCGAAGCAAATGTTCGGTGACGGCCGCCGCGGCCCCGTGATCGTCGGGGAACACGCAGTCATTGCCCACTTTGGCGTTCAACCAGACGTACGGCACGCTGCACTCCTGCAGCAGCGACATCACCCGGTCGGGGATGTTCTGCGTGTAGGCGATCAACATGCCATCGGTCGACCACTCGCGGAGAAGCCGGGGGACGTACGTATCGTCGGACAAATCCTCGTCGGGCACCTCGCCGACGATCAACTGGAGGCCCTGCCGGCTCAGGTGCCGCTCTAAACCAACCAGAGTGCCGAAGGGCACGACCGAACGCTGAGCATCGGTGCTAAGCAGCAACCCGATCGCTGACCGACGGCCTGATCGCATGCCCCGAGCCATGGTGTTCGGGCGGTAACCGAGTTGCTTGGCGGCCGCCAGAACCTTGTCCCGCGTCTCAGGGCGGAACATCTCCCCCTCGTTCAGATTCAGGATGCGGCTGACCGAACGAATGCTCAGCTGTGTCTGACTGGCAATGTCTTTTAGCGTTACGCCCATCAATTCCCTCTAACACATTGCCCAGCCCATGCCAACGTTGCCCTCCGTAGTGCCAACGTTAACCTGAACATACCTCATAAATCGAAAGAGGCAAATCCCTCGATTGTTTTTAGTGGCCCCGCTCACTCTAAGGTTCTGATCGTCTTGGCCTCAGGCCCGTCGCATGCGCACGCGCAGCACACGGGCTCCGAACTTCGTGACGTCGTCCCAGCCGGTCTTCTCTTCGATTCGCACCATGCCGCAGTTCGTGAAGGGTACCGGTTGCCCAGTGTGCAGGTCGATGATCGACTCCGCTTCGTAACCGTTCGTTTGTAGGTGCAGCCGTTCGGTATGCGGCACTTCGGTCACCAGGACGTAATGCACGGCCGGATCGGCATGGCTGACCGTGACCGAGTAGAACCCGCCAAAGGTGCTCCAACCCGGTTGGAGCATGCTGCACTCGCCACCGGTCGTGTCGTAGATCGCCGGGGCGGCCCAGGCCATGAAATCCTGCAGGTTGTCGAGCATCGGTTGAAACAGCTCGGGTGCGGTACCATCCACGCACGGTCCAAGGCCGAGCGTGTAGTTCCATTGGCCGCGCTGGCCGAGCGTGCAGATCATCTCCTTCACAAGGTACGTCGGATCCGTGACGTACGGCGAGGCGAGCAGTTGCCGCTGGCTAATGTGCGGCGCGCCGTGCCACCAGGCATTGGGCGTGGGGATGTCTTCCATATAGTCGCGCTTGGCCGGGAAGATGAACCACTGTGGGTGCGCCTTGCGGTAGGCATCCGGACGGTTGTAGCGCGGCTCGCACAAATCGGGAACCAGTTCCAGGCTGGCGGCATCGACGTCGTCGCCCATCAGGCCGGTGTCGTTGTTGCTGATGACGATCGCGTCGGGCCACAAGCCACGGATGTGCGGGCCGATGCCCCACGCCTTGTTGTTCCCGTCGAGCCAGAATCCGGCGATGCCGTCGCCGTAGCGCTCGTGCAGTTCGGTGATCAGTGCTCTCAACTTCGGTTCGTACGCGGCGTCGTTGCAATACTCGGCCGGCACGCCGTGCTTCCAATCCCCCGATGGATCACTCGGTGGCCCGCCGGCGGGCAGGTAGCACAGCACGCGCACGCCCGCCCGTTGCCCGGCGCCGACGAGTGCGCCGACGTAGTCGATCTGCGTGTGCAGCGCAAAGGCCGGCACGCGCGTCGGGTACATCGCGCAGTACATCTCGCACGTGTGCAGGACCGTGAACGTCACGTACCGCGCGCCGATGCGGACGGCCGTGTCGATCAGGTTGGCCGCCACCATGTCGGGGTCGGGCGCGGCCGCCTCAAGGTCGGCGGGCGTGGCGTAGCGCAGCGGTCGCTGCGAACCGCCCGACTCGCTGCTGCCACCACCGGTGAACAGCCCCCAGTGATAAAACAGTCCGAGGCGGGCGGGCGAGAACCACTGCATCATGCGGCGTTGTCGCCGCTGGTGAATATCTGTAGTCAAGTCGAATCCTTAACGGTGCGGGCGCTAGGTCGTTTATGCCGTGGTGGTTAAAGAAAAAGCACGTGGGTTTCAGAATCGATCCATATCGAGCCACGCGCCCTGAGCCGGTTGGGCGGGATCGGTCTGCAGGAAGAACTTGTTGTAGAACGAGGCGGGCGACGCGAAGCCGGACGGCACGTTCTTCAGGTTGCCTTCGATCACGGAATAAGGCACCCACTTGGCCGAGCCGTTGGAGTAGGCGACGTTCAGTCCCTTCCGGTGGCACGTCACGACGTCCTGCGGGCTCATAAAGACGTCGGCGACCAAGGCGACGTTTCGCTGTTTGGTCATCTTCGCGTAATTGTAATGCCCGGTTGCCGGGTCGCGCGGCACGCCCCGCGCGATGACGGTGGCGTCGTTGCCGTCGTAATCGCGGATCGGCCGCGTCGTATATGCCGAGAAGGTGTACTGGCCCGCCACCAAGGCGTTGATGTCCTTTGGCCAAGGATTCAGTTCGGTGTCGTACTGGGTGTACGGCCAGATATTGCTCGGACAGTAAAAGATGCGCCCGTCGCGGACCAGCCCCGCCTTGACGAGCATACCGTTGGCGATGAATCGCGGGCCGGTGGAGGGCGCGTCGACGATCGACTGCCCATAACTGGTGTAGGTGGAGTAACCGACGGTGATCTGGTCGCGGTTCTCGTTGGCGTAGAGCTGCTGAAACGTGGCGATCTGGCGAAGGTTGGCCAAGCACGCCGTCCGCTGGGCCGCCTCGCGCGCCTTGTTCAGCGACGGCAGCAAAATGCTAATCAGCACGGCGATGATGCCGATGACGACGAGCAGTTCAACCAAGGTGAACCCCCTGCCTCGCCCCGTTTCGGAGCCTGCCGCCTGCAGGCCGATCATATCGAGATCGGACATGGTACTCGCCCTTTTCCGTGTCGACCGAGCCGGCTCGAACCACCGCGAACCGACATGCCGCAAGGCCGGCTCTTGGCCAGCCTTGCGGCGAAATGAAGATGCAGTGAACGCATCACATCGACCGACGACGCCGCCCCATCAGGCCCAGCCCGGTCAGTCCGACCAGCGCCAGTGAGGTCGGCTCGGGGACGGTCGCGACGTCGGCAAAGGTGTCGCCGAGACGGATCTCGTCGGCAGCCAGGCCGTTGTCGGTGCCGCCGCCGGTGAACTTGCCGAACGCAAAGCGGTCAAACCCACCGAAGTTCACACCGCTGACCACGGCATTAGCTGGGCCGGATTCGTCGGCCTGGTTGATGAACAGCGAGATCGTGTCACCGTTGTTCGTGGCCGAGAGTTCGAACTTGACCACGAACAGGTTCACGTCTTGGTTGAACGCGACGTTGCTGCCCTGCGACACGGCGTTGTTGACGCGCACGCCAAAGTTGGTGCTGCTGCCGGTGTCACTTTCGCTGAAGCCAACCTGGAGCTTACGGTTGCTGCCGTCATCCGTGCCGCCGTTGTACAGCTCGATGGCGCGGTAGTTGGTGGTCATGCCGGTGAACTGGACGAGGAAGCTCAGGTAGCGGGTGCCAACGAACGAATCGGAGGTCGTGGTGGTGAAATCCCGGAATGCCCGACCGCCGCCGTCGGTTTTCGTCAATGCGCCACCTTGAGTCGTGCCACTGACGGTCGCGCCCGCCCGGGACAGGCCAGTCTCCGTGATGTCGGTCGTTCCAAACACGGTCGACCATGCGCCGCTGAAACCGAGAACGGTCGGGGCCTGCCCACCGACGTTGCCGGTGGCGTATTGACCGTCACCGACGATGAACGAATCAGAGGCCAGCAGGGCGGCATGGCTGGTGCTATTCACCGCCAAACACCCGAGACCCAACAGCACGGCCAGACAACGATATGCATTCGTAAATTTCACGAAACCCTCCTGAAACATCGCGATAGGTGAGTCCATAGAGATGGAAGCCGGATCAGCACAATGCTGAACGCGATGAAATATACGGCCCAAATTTTTCTGTTTTACGTCTATTTTTTTACCGTCTGACGCCAGTTAAGTTGTCGGAGAATGGCCTTAGCACGTGTCGCCTTACTGATTGAACGTTACCCGGGTTACCAGGAGCAGGTGCTGCGAGGGGTCCGTCATTATGCGACGCCGTCAGTCGACTGGCTGTGCCAAGCGGTTCGGCCGGCACAACATCTTCTGGCGCACGTGCAGGAGTGGGGGCCGGAGGGGATTATCCTGGGCACGTCCGACGAGGCGATTCGCCAGCGGGTCTTAGACCTTGGCCGCCCGGTCGTCGAGGTGTTCCAGTGGTTGAACCCATCGGAACGTTGCCCACGGATCGGCTTGAAGGACACGCAGGTTGGTCGATTGGCCGCAGAGCACTTTCTGGACCGCGGGTACCGGTCGTTCGGGTTCATCCGAGGCCGCACGCACGCCCATTTTGTGCGCCTCCGCGAGCAGGGGTTTGCCGACACCTTGTCCGAGGCGGGTCGGACCTACGCGGTATACCAACAACCCGAGGGAGACGAAGAGTTTAACCCGGGCGTGCTCTGGTCCGATGGTGGCCCACATCTGCGGGATTGGGTGTTGGAACTGCCCAAGCCGGTCGCAGTCTTCGCCCTCAGCGACAACTGGGCGCTGCGCCTGCTGGAGACATGCCGCATGGCCGACGTGCAGGTACCCGAACAGGTAGCGGTGGTCGGCGTGGACGACGACGACATCCTCTGCCTGTTGGCGCAGCCCCGGTTGTCGAGCGTGGCGACCGCGGCCGAGCGTATCGGGTACGAGGCCGCGGCGCTCCTGGACCGCATGATGCATGGGGCGCCCCTGCCGGACCGCGACCTGTTGTTGCCACCGGTCGGCGTGGTGACGCGGCAGTCGAGCGACGCGGTCGCCGTTGGCGACCCGGACGTCGCCGCCGTCCTTCGGTTGATCCACGCGGCCCAACCGGTGCGCGTGGACGTCGCTGCCGTGCTGGCCGCGGTGCCGGTTCCCCGGCGAACGTTGGAGCGCCGGTTCCGTGCCGCCGTCGGCCGCGGCATTGCCGAGGAGATGCGACGCGTCCGCCTCGATCGCGCCAAACGCCTGCTCGCGACGAGCGACGATGACATGCCAGCTATCGCCGCGGCCGCCGGCTTTGGCGACGCTGCGAAATTGTCCGCCGCCTTCCGCACGAGTTTTGACGTAACTCCCTCGTCCTACCGCCACCAGTTCCGCAACGGGCGATGACGCCTATGGGCTGGTCAGCCACCGTCTGGTGTTAACCGGTAATGTCGGCGAACGTGGGCCTTCGAAATGCCCGACGGTTGATTGCAAGGTCATCGACGCTAATGATCCGCTCCACGCCCAACGTGCGAGCCTCGGCCACGTGCCAGTCGCTGGCCGCGGCCCACATCAGCAGGACCGGGATTCTCCGGGTGGTGGCATTGGCCCGCATCGCACGAAGGAACTCAAGGCCGCTAGCGAGACTTGCTGCAAATCTTCCTAGCGAACCTTAAGCGCCTGCCTGCGTGGCGCGGTTCGGACCGGCTCAACGAAACCGGACGATGGGAAACAGCTGGGCGTCCTTGAACAGGCCGATGCCCGGTGCGACCTGTATAAAACCGTCGCGGCCGGCGCCGTCGTTGTCGCTGTCGTTGACGATCAGGTTGAACCGGAAGCCGTCCTGAATCGCCGTGTCGGTCAATCCGACGCCTGCGAGCGGAAGCGAAAGCTCATACAAGACTCCGCCTTCACGGGACGTAGCGGTCACGGTGGCGTTCTTGTTCAGATCCCCCGTCGGCGCGCCACTCGGACGGTTGAGCACAACAACCTGCCCTTGGCCAGCACCATCAGGACGAGCCGCGACGCCGATCTCGTAGAAGCCGGCCGCCCCGGGCGGTTGGATGCCGATCTGCAAGCTATCGGCCTTCCAGATGTCGTTGCCGGTGAACGGTTGGTGCGCGCGATCGTCGCTGACGTCGACGCGCACACGCAGCGCGCCATCTTCGATCGCGAGCCACGCACGAGCACTGAGGTCGGCTGGGCCCTTCCAGTCGCGGTGGGCGGTGCCGGGGTCATTTTTGAAGAAGCTGACGATCTGCTCCGGGTCCTGCAGCAGAAAATCTGGCCTGCGACCGTCGGGCGATGCGAGTGGAACCGTGACGGTGCGTTTGATCGGTATGCGCAGCGCATGCTGTGCACCGGCGACAGACACGTTCAGCATCACCGCCGACGCCGGTTTGCCATCAACATCGTCCGGCAGCGGCACCTCCACGGCACCGTCCTTCAGCTCACCCGAAGTGCCGACGGTAGCCATCACGGGCAACTGATTTAGACTTACGGCAGTCACCTGCAGCACGTCCGATCGGTCGTCCGGCACGTTCGCCAGCGGCGACAGCACGAGCTCGACGGGCAGGGCCTTCTTGCCCGCACCCCTCACGACGATGTACGCCGGTTCCTCGGCAATTGCGAACATTGCAGTCCCCGAGCTATCGGCGGTGCCTAACGGTGTTCCGTTTCCCATGGTATCGACGCGCGTGGCCGTCGCGCCGGTCGGCAGGCGCACGGCCGCCAACGCGTCGGCGACATCATCGTCCTCGCGCCAGGCGACGATCACCTGATCGGTACCGTCGCCGAACTGCAGCGCATATCGCCCGGCGCCCAGCGGCGCGTCGGCCAGGTACGCCTTGTTGCGCAGCTGTCGAACGACCTCGTTAAATGCCGGATAGATCGGGCGCGGCTGGAAGTCGTTGTTCAACATTCCGAAGCCTTCGTGGTCGTTCGACCGATAGATGTGGAACCACGAGTAGTACTTCCCACCGCGCGCCTTGGCGTAGGTGATCTTCTTCACCAGTGTGCGAGCCTGGAACTCAAGCCCGCGCTGGGCATCGATGGCGGTCTCGTTGAAGGCCAGTGGCTTTGGCGACCGCAACGCCTTCATCATGTCCGCAAGTTCCCCGTCAATGGCCTGTTGGAATCCGCGGAAGGTGCCGTGCTCATGATGGGCGATGGCGTCGAACGCATCCTGCGCCTCGGCGATCACGCGCCGCTGCAAGCCTTGGTTCAGATTGTGGCCACCGTGGCCACCCACCGTGGCAAAGCCGGCCGTCCAGACCTTGGCCTGTGGGTCGGCCGACTTGATCTCCGCGTGGGCAGTCCGCAGCAGTTCGATGTAGTCGTCGGTCGTGCCCTTGAAGAACCCGGACAGGTCCGGCTCGTTCCAGATCTCCCAGTAGTGAACTCGCCCCTTGTAACGTTCGGCCGCGGTGCGGACGAAGTTGCGCCACGGTTCGAGTTGAGGGGCGAGCGTGTTGGCCCACCACCCGTCTTTCGGCTTGTACTTTTCCACGTAGCCGGGGCGGGCAGCCCAGATATTGCCGTAGCCCAGGAGGTGCTGATAGGCGTAGCCGAACTGTTCCGCACGCGCAACCTGTTCGTCCAGCTTGCGCCAGTCAAACGTCCCTTGGACCTTCTCAACCTCGTTCCAGTTCAACCCGCCACGCGTCCAGTCACCACCGATCAGAACGCCAGCGGCGGCGGTGTCATCGGAGGCGCCCATGCCGCCGATGCCAAACTGGAAGTCGTCGGGCGTCCGTGGCCGTGGGCCGACGGCGTCGATGTAGGCGACGGTGCCCTCGACCTTTTTGACGTTCGCTGAATCGCTTCCGTCAGCCATGGTTAATTCGTACGACCACCACCCCATCTGCGGCAGCGCGAGGTTGAATGGGACCGACGCCTTCTCCCCCGGCTCAAGCGTTACCTGCTCGCCGTGCGACCACTGCGCGGTCTGCCGGTCGTACGACCGCAGCGCGGCACTAAGTGACAGCGGGACGGGGAATCCGCCGTCGTTCGCGAGATGAACCTTCAGCTCGCGCTCTTCCCCTTTGGTGATGATGGCCGCCTTGCGCGGACCGGTTACGTTGACCGTAACGCTGTTCATCCGTTCACCGAACGGCACGTCACTGGCGGTCACTTCGTTGCGGCGGACGGTGCCCATGAGCACCGTTCCCGGGCCCTCAAACCCTGTGGGGGCCGTCAGCGTGAGCGATACGAGTTTTACCGGCGAATCGATCGTGCCGCGCCCCGCTTCGCTGCCGCCCCAGTTGCCTTGGTGCGTCGTCGGTTCGAGCGCGATGCGCACGTCCTGCTAGCCCGACGCGTTCGGATCGAGCTCGGCGGACCAGCGGAACGTCTCGCCGTTCGCATCACGGACGCGCGCGCCAATCGACCGGAAGCCAGGAAAGGCATCGGCGTTCACCGGGACCGACAACACCGTTCCAGCGCCGAACCCGTGCAGTAGCGGTGGCTCACCGAGGAGCACGATCTCCGCGAACGATTCATTACTGTCGGCGAGCCACGTGACGCGATACGCGGCCTGCCCCGCACTGTCGATGAGCCGCGCCTCCTGCTTGTTGGCCTTATCGCGGTTGAGGCGAAGACGCGGCTTCTGCGCCATGTCGAGCACGACGGTGGGCGTCGGCACGTTTGGATTGACGGTTGGCGGGCCACTGCGCGCGGGCCCGTCGGCGGGCTCGGCGAGCGCCGGATCGCCGAAGGCATCGGGCGAATGAACCAGTTGAAGTTCGTTCAACGTGAATGCCCGTTGCACGCCCGCCCGGTGCTGGCGGACGACGAAGATGTCCAAACCATGGGCAACCTCAGGCTTGCGCCCAAACAGATGCGTGCCGCGCGATTCGGACCCAGGGCCTAAGTCGCTTGTCGATCCGACGTACATCTCACAGTACCCGTCGCCATCGGTATCAACGTAGAACCGCATCTCCTGCGCGTAGTAGTTCTTGAATGGTTCAGCGTCGCCTGTAGCAACCCCCGCCAAGTCCGTGAGCGGCGTCAGAAACCGCAGCTTCGGCGTTGCGGGCCGAGCGGCTGAATTGGGTGCAGGAAACAGGAACGTCTTGGGGTCGTTGTCGGTTAGCGCCTCGGGACCCTTGCCGGTGTCGGTCGCGAAGTCGGTGGTGATCCGAGCATCGGCCGGCAGCGGGCGGATCGTGGTCATGGGCGCCGCGGCATGGACCACCGATTGCTGAACGTGTGAGGCACAGGCCGACACGAGCAGGAGCAGGATGGCGCGCGGGCAGAAAGTCATTTCGGGAACCTCATGTGGTTGTTTTTGGTCCCCCTCGCGTGCCGTGGATCGTCATCGGTGCCGTGGCGACACCGTGGGGGTGAGTAGGCGTGCGGCGGACGGTCCGCGCGGCATTAATCGTTGGGTGCCACCGTCCACGCGCCGAGCGATTCACCACTGTTAAGAATCGGATCGGTACGAAGCTTGGGGTTGACCGGGTTGACGGTTTCCTCGGGCGCAAGTCGCGCGGCGTGTCCGTCGACAAAAAGGTAGTTGAACGTGCGGCTGTGGAGCTTGATCGTCGCAACGTCAAACCCACCGGCCGGAGCGCGCAGCTGATCCCGAGCCCGACGGACGATGACGGCAGTGCTTCCAAGCGCCGCGGCACTCTTTTCCACCAGCAGCAGGCAGTTAGAAGACTCGCGGACGTTCGCGAACTTCCAAGGTACAGCCTCTCGGAGCGCGTTAGCAGCCACGCTCTTGTCCAAATAATTCCCGTTCCACCGAGGGTCAAGTGGCGTTGGCCATCGCTGTTGTTGGCGCCAACCGGCATCCGATAGGTGGACGTAGCGGTATCGAGGTCCGAGGGCCACAGAAACAACCGGGAGGGCCCCCCGAATGCCTCAGCCGCAATGTACTGGTCAGGAGTATCCAGGGCCGCGTCGGACAGACGCGCTGCCGCGGGCGTACGTCATACCATCCAACTGCGGTCGCACGGCGAACCGGGCAAACCCCGGTGACAGCGGCACGATGCCGAGCACGCCACCGGTGAACAGATCGATCGGACCGGTCGCAAAGCCGTGGCAAAGGCTGCCGGACGAGCCGAACGCGGCTTCGCCGTGGTCGTGGACGTTGAACTCCCAGATCGTCGGTGACCCCCCGGCGACGATCGGCCCCCAGTGCCGCCGCACGCGGTCCAGCGCCGCCGCCACCCGCCCCGCGGCGGTCATGGCACCGAACACGAGGTGGTGCAGGTACAGTTCCGGCGCCAGCAGGTCGTCGGCCGCAATCGCAGCGACCAGCGCATCACGACGATGTTGCGGAGCGAGCCCCGACAGCAAGGCGATCGCCTGCGGCAGTTGGCTCGCCGGGGCGTCTGCGCCTTCCCAGTCCGCGTACGCGCCGAGGGCTTCGGACCACAGCCGCGCGTCGATGGCCGCCGCGACCGTGTCGGCCCGCCTGACGAGCCCGGCGGCCCCGTCGCCGCGCCCGAGCATCACTAGCAGGTCCGCCGTCGTCCGCAGGCCGTCGGCGTAGTACCAGTTCAGCACCGCCGTCGCCCGGCCGTTGCCCAAATCGCGCTCGCCGCCCGCGTTGAACGTGTACGACCACTCAACGAAGTTCCACACGCCCGGCGGCGCGACGATCAACCCGCCGGCGTCCTCCCACCCCCGCGCGACGGCGAACACACGCGTCATCGCTTCGATCTGCTCGGCGACCACCGTTGCGTCTGCGGTGTAGGCGTAATGCTCGGCAAGCATCATTGCCATGAAGAAGTTCGTCGCGGGGAACGCCAGCGACCGATTGCCGGGCGAGGGGCAGACGCCCATCACCAGCCCCTCCTCGGTCCGCTCGGTGGCGGCCAGGCGCAGGCAGCGAGCAGGTAGCGCCGCGTCACCGGTCACGCGCAGCCACGTCGCCTGCTCGACCAGCAGGTCGTTGACCGTGACCCTGCTATGCGTCACAACCCCACATCGGACGCCCGCTCGCTCTGCCGTGGCGTTGCTCGGTTGGTCGATGTGGTCCTGCGGGCTGGCCTTGCCGTTGGACGTCGGGTACGGCGAACACCTGACCGACGGGCGCGTGCGTACGTTCATTCCTAACCGCCAAGGCAACTACAGCTTTGCCGAGTGGCGATATGGTTTGTGTGACAGCCATCCGCAGCATTGGACCGACGATACTGTTGATTTGGACCGACGAGCCGGTGACGCGCTGGCTGGGAAGGATCGATTCACGAGCCGGTTGAAGACGCTGTGCGTAGCAAAACGCGCAGCCACTCTTCGTCCGGGGACGGCGGTCCCGAAATGGGTGCCGGCTCCACCGTGGCCAGCAGGTCAACGAGTGGCGCCAACTGTGCGTCGAAGTATGACGCGAGTATGAACATCTCCCTTCCGCGGCGACGATCCCACGGCTTGCCAGGCCGGTAATAGGTGTCGCCCGCCTCCCATCGCTGTCGGTCGAGTGGTTCCTTCGAACTGTCCCACTCAGAGTGTTGCTGCTCGCCCTTCGCGTACGGCACGACGTAGTCGACCGATCCGCGGATCGAGGAACCGCTCGGTGACTTGTAGTCGTACAGACCTGCTCCGCCCGACCGACGGGCGGCCAGCGCCAGTTCCATCAGGTTCTTCAGGCAACTGGTGTGGTAGCTCATCGCATCGCGGCGGTGGAGGTCCTCGCTGGTGCCGTCGGGATGAAGACCGGCGGCGATCAACCGTTTGGCGCCCGCCACGCCATGGTCCACCCACTTCTGCTCCCCGAGCGCGGCGCCGATCAGCAGCACGATCTTCAGCCGCTTGGCACCCCAGTTGTCGTTCTCGCCGATATTGCCCGTGCGGATTTGCAGGTCCGCCATCTTCCGCAGCCACGTTTCGGTCCGCTGGCGTTCATCGGGCGTCAGGCGGTCGCGCAGCAGGTCGTACGAGGTAATTGTGGCGTCGAGTTTGTTCTCGTTGATCGAGTTGCCCGTCGGCTCATACGTGCTAACCCACGCCACTAGAAGCTGCACGGCCTTATCTGCAAAACGCTCCTCTCCAGTTGCGGCCCATGCCCAACTGAGGGCCCGGAGGTGATCCATATCCCCCAGTGCGGCCTTGGTGAGCACACGATCCGGGTGGGCTTCCAAGTATCCCTGGTAAACAAGCACGGGAATCGGAGACGGCGTGACAGCCAACGCCATCTCGGCACGTGCGACCAGGCGTGCCAGCACTGCTTGCGCGTTCGGATCCGCAGCGATGACATCCGGCAGGCGCTTCCACTCCGCCGGCAGCAGCATCATCGAGGGAGGCGGTTGGATGTCGACCATCGCAGCCGGCTTCACGGTCGCTGGGGCTGGGGTGGCCGTCGGTGTGCCGACGAAGATGCCGCGACCGCCGGTTCCGACGTACACGCGTCCGGGATGTTGCCGGTCGATTGCGATCACGTTCGGATTGGCCATCGCGACGCGGTCGTCGTTAGCGCGGGCCCAAGTCGCGCCGGCGTCGGTCGAGCGATATAGTGCCATGCCTGGCGTGGTCGAACCGGCGATCTCGCCGAACACGTACGTCGTCGCCGTCCTGTTGCCGAACAGGCTCGGGCCGACCGCGATTCGGTAGGCCCGGGTGATGCCCGTCAGCTTTGTCCATCGCTCGCCGCCATCGGTAGAACGAAACAGACCTTTGTCGTCGGCCGCCAGCCACAGCTCGCCCTCGATTCCGGGCGCGGCAGCGAGCGTGTGCTGCGTGAAGTGTTCCGATCCCTGCTGCGGCAAGTCGGCAATATGCTTGAAGTTCGCTCCGCCGTCCGTGCTGCGCAAGAATTTTCCGTCCCGGCGGTCGTAGATGTAAAACGTGTCGGGCCTGGCGCGATCGGCGACGAGCGGCTGGTACAGCGGGTAGATGAACCCGCCGTAAATCATGCCCTCGGGCGCGCCCGCTGCGAGCGTCCAAGTCTTGCCGAGGTCGGCCGTGCGATAGACGGCGGCGTCGTCGCCCATCGGCGCCCAGACCATCACGTCCGGGTTGGTCGCCGACACGGCGATCCGCCCGTTGCGCGCGCCGTCGAAGGGCTGGGTCGCGACCGGCGTCCAGGTCTGACCACCGTCGCGCGACGTGAAGGCGGTGCCGTGTTTTCCTTCCTTGTGACCGGCCGTGCGCGCCATGTGCAGTGGCTGCGTTTCGCAGAAGTCGATCTTCGACGTGTCGCCGATGCCCCAGGGGTATCGATTGTCCTCCTTCGCAGGATTGGCAGACAGCGCTGCGGTCGGCTCGCCGTCCATCGGTGACGTGTGGACGAAGCCATCCGTGTCCAGCACCGCGCTCAGCAGCGGCGCCGCGGGCACGGGCGGGCAGATCAGGTCGTTGATGCAGAGCAGTTCAAGCCCGGGATGCTCGCTGCGGAACACGGGCCGGTCGGCGGTGATGTCGTCGCAGCTCCACGCGCCGTACCAGAAGCCGGCCCAGATGCGCTTCGGGTTGCGCCGGTCGAACGCGATGTCGGATGGGCTCGCAAACGCCGCCGCGCGCCCCTGCCAGCCCGGCCACCCTTCGACGGTCCAGTTCTTCGTCTGCGCGGTGAAGCGGTCCCACGTCGCGCCGCCATCGCGCGAGCGGTACAGGGCCGAGTTGTACGCCCCCTTCGCCTCGCCGACCACGATCAGTCTGGGGTCGGCGGCGCTGACGGCGATGCCGGCGTAGCTCTTGCCCTTCTCGGGGGTGATGTCCTGCCACACGCTACCGTGCAACCGCCACACGCCACCGGTGCCGTCGTCACCGCGACCGGCGACGTAGAAGGCGCCGTCCGGCCCGGCCTCGCCGCGCATGGGGGAGAAGCCTTCGACCGGACCGTTGGTGCCACTGCCGGTAATGCGCCTCCAGGTGCGGCCGGCATCGCCGCTCGTATAAATGCCGCCGGGCGAGGCGGCGCGGTTCTTCTTATCGGGGGCCGCGCCGACGTAAACCGCCGGCGTGACGGACGACGTTTTGCCATCGGCCGGCGCGAAGGTGACGAACGTCAGGCCGCGCCACGCTTCACCCCGCGTGGGGAACGAGTCGACCGGCGACCAGCTCACGCCGCCATCGGTCGTGCGGAACAGGCCGTCGTTGCGCGACGCGAAGTAGACGATGTTGGCGTCGACCGGGTGGACGGCGAGCCGCTCGCCCCCCTGTCGGTCGGCGCCGTTTCCCTCCATCGTCACGTCCTTTCCGTCGGGCGTGCGCAGGTTGGTGCGCTGCCACGTGCGCCCGCCATCGACGCTTTTGATCACGTCGGCGTTCTTCTCCCAGCGGCTGGCCCCTGCGGCGGCGTAGATCACGTTTGGGTCGCCCGGCGCGACGGCCAGCCCTTCCACACCCTGGAAGTTCTTCACCTCGAACGGCAGACCGTCCATCAGCGGCGTCCAGCGGTTGCCGGCATAGTCGCGCCGGAACGCGCCGCCCACGTCGGTGCGGATCAACAGCAGGTCGGCATCCGCAGGATGAGTAACCACGCCGGTGACGAACCCACCGGCCCCCATGGGAACCGACGCCCACGCGTGCGGCACGTCAGCCTGCATGCGAACCGCGGGCGATTCGGCCGGCGCGGCCATGTCCGCGCCGGCCGGTGGCGTCGCCGGGCGCACGACAACGTCGTCCAGCCACGCTTTACCGTCGCCTTGGATCATCAGCATGACCGAGGCGTGGCGCGTGTTGGCCGGCAGCCGCACGCGCTTCGAAAATTGCTGCCAGTCCCGCACGCCTGTCAGGTCGGCGACGATCTCCCAGCTTAGTTGCTTGTACTGGTCGTCCATCGCCTGAATGACGACCTGCGCCAGCTCAAATTCCTTCCCGACACCTGCCGGCTGGCTTTTGGTCGACAGCGAAATTCGGAACGCCTTGTCACCACCCAGCCGGTCGAGCTTCAGCGCTTGCGCCGCCGAACCGTGCGCCGGCCCGGCGATCGTCGCGAAGGCCATCGACGCGGGGGCGCTGACGAAGTCGTTCGTGTCCCGCTGCAACTTGAACTTGTCGGCGGTGGTCTTCCAGCCAAGCGACCATTCGTCGGGCGCAGCGTCACCGGTCGAGAAATTGCCGTTGGCCAGCACGCCGCTCTCGTCGGCGGCGCCGTGGGTTGCGGTCGCATCGTCATCGAACGACACGGCTCGCTTCGCCGGTTCGGGCTTGGCCGCGACGGGCGCAGCCGCAGCGGGGGTGAGGGGGATCCAGAACGCGCCGGCGCCGGCACTGCCAATGACCAGCCGGTCACCGGCGAAGGCCATCGGGTTGGCGTCGACGCGTTCGGGCAGCGATCGATCAAGCACCTGCCAGCTACGTGCGCCGTCGGTCGAGACGATCACGCCATCCATGGTCGCCGCTGCCGCGCGGTTCGGCACGGCACGGTCGAACGTGACGTGAGACGCGCCGGTGCGATCGTACGTGCGCTGCCACGTGCGGCCGGCGTCATCGCTGACGTAGACGCCCGCAGCCTTGGCATCGCCAGACACGCCAATCGCAAACCGACCAGGCGTCGTCCAGTCGGCGGCGACGCTCATGGGACGGGTGCCGTTCGGCAGGTCGAGGCTCGCCTTCGCCCATTCCGCCGCTGCGGGGTCGTAACGGTAGACGTGCCGCCCATCGCGGCTGATTGCCACCAGCACACCGTCGGCACCGATCGCGATCTCACGACCGATCGCCCAAATATCGTCGCGGAAGAACTTCGTCCCGTTCGGCAAGCCCTGGCCCACCCAGCGCCACGAGCCGCCCCCGTCGTCGCTGCGGTAGACGCCCCCCTTGTCCGGCTCCACCTCGCCCGACACGGCCAGGTACAGCACGCCCGCCTCGCGCGGATCGGCGGCGATCGAGTTGCAACGGTGTTTGCCCATGTCGGGCAGGCCTTCCATCGGCGACTTCGACCACGTCTGCCCGCGGTCGGCACTGGCGTAAACCAGGTTGGCCGCCCACGCGCCCGGCTCGCTCGGCCCCACGCCCCACAGGCGGTTCAGTTCCATGGGGCTTGCGGTCAAATCCTTGATGTTCGCCGCCAAGCGCACCTGGTCGAACGTCTCACCGCCGTTCGTGCTGCGGAAGTAGCCGTTGTCGGCCATGCCCAGGTGAACGAGGCCCGGGTCGGTCGGGTCCTGCAGGAGGTTGTGGATAACCGTGACCTCAATGCCATCGATGCTCAGCTTCCAGTTCTTGCCCCCGTCGTGGCTTTGGTAGAGCGCGTACCAGTCCGTGAAGAACCAGTGGTTCGGGTCGCGCGGATCGATGGTGACGGTGCCGAGCGCTTTGCCGAAGTGCGTCCAGCCGCCGTCCTTTTTGTCGTTCTCCGATGATGCGTACCAGCCGGCGTCGTGGATGCCCTCTCGCTCGATGCGCTGCCACTTGGCACCACCGGCAGGCATGCGGAAGAACATGCCGTCCCCATTGGCGACCACGACGAAATTGGGACCGGCGGCCAGCGCGTTCCAGCCCTCGGCCCCCTTCCACGTCGCGCCGCTCGTGTCCAGCCCCTCGACGAGCGGCTGCCAAGTGGCGCCGGCGTCGGTGCTAATGCGAACGCCAGGCTTACCGTCAAAGGTGCCGTACAGGCGGGCCGGGTTCTTGGGATCCTGCAAGATCTCCTTCGGCCCTTCATCGTCGAGTTTCTTCCACGACGCGCCACCGTCCTGCGTGCGATAGAATCCACCTGGGAACTCCAGATGTTTCTGGTGGACCCAATCCTTCCGCGGTACGGTGCTGAGCCACAGCCGCTCGGGGTTCGCCCGATCGACCACGAGCCCACCGGGGTTGAGTCCCTCGGGGCCCAGCTTCGTCCACGTCTTGCCGTTGTCGTCGCTCCGATGCACGCCGGTGTTGATGGCGGCGGCGTAGACGACGTCGGGGTTGCTCGGGTCGCGCGCCAGCACGAAGCCTGAGTTGCGGCGGCTGCCGTTGACGAAACTGGCCTTGAGCGTCTGCTCGAACGTCGCCCCGCCATCAGTGCTGACGTAGACGCCCTCTTGCGGATCCCATGCCGAGCCAAGGGCGACGATGAGGTGGTCCGGGTTGCGCGGATCGACAACGAGGCCGCGCGTAGAGTAATTGCCGCGCCGGGCCGGCAGGTTTCCCTGCAACATCCGCCACGTGTTGCCCCCGTCGTCGCTGCGGTACGGCCCGCTGACGTCGGTGTAGGCGTAGGCACGGTTGGCATCGGTCGGGTGAAGGACGACGTTCTGAATGAACCCACCGCCACCGATGCGGCTCGAGCGCCAGTCGCCGTACTGCCGGGCGTCGGTCGGCGCCCAAGAGGTGTGACTTGGCTTCGCGGTGGCGTCATCAGCCATTACGTTGACCGGGCGGGCGCCCGTGAGCGCGACGACCATAAGGGATAGGCGAATCGCGCGGGGAATCATGCGAGGTATCTCCAACAGGTGTAAGTACTTCGGATGCGATGACGTTCGCTCGACTATTGATTGATGAAGAACAACCCGCGCACCACTTGCCGGATGCTGATCGACTCGACATGGAAGTCGGCGTGAAGCACGTTCGCCCGCGTGTTCCGCGAGTGGCGCAGTCGGACCCCGTTGCCCGCTTCGTCATAGTTCACCAGGTCGCGGTTCACCGTGGGAATGAATCGCGTCGGATCATACGTAGTCGTATCGACCCAGTATGGTGGCGCGTAATAGCTCCATCCGTCCATGGCTTCAGAACGAGCAGTGGCGTTGAACGCGCCGCCGGGGGTCCCGGGGTTGTTGCTGCACTGGTTGCCGTCCCAGACCAGCGCTTTCTCCGTCGGTTTGCGGATTGCGGCGATCTTCATCGTCTTCGCCGGCACGGCCGGCGTTACGGAGTTGTCGGTCAGGTAACGCCCGCCGAACGCGCGGGCATTGGCCGTGTAATGATTGACGCCACCGTCAAGCGTATCGGTGTCGCGGAAGACCGGCGAGGTGCGCAAGGTCGGGCTGGGCGTGGCACCAGTGGCCGGCTGCTGATAGGTGAGGAACTGGCTGATGGTTTCATACCACGCGTCTGACCGCCCGCCGTTCAACGGGTTGCCGGCCGACAGGCCTCGAGGGAGCGCGCCCTTGCTATTGTTGACCGCATACAGGTTCAGCGCCTGTCCGATCTGCCGCAGGTTCGACGCACACGCCACCGAGTTAGCTGCTGCTCGTGCCCGGTTCAGGGCCGGCAGCAGCATGCTGATTAGCAGAGCAATAATTCCGATAACAACGAGTAATTCGACCAGCGTGAATGCGCGAAGCTTGCGTTGAACAGCGGACATGGGACCTCCGTTACGAATTTGGCCAGCACGTTACCGGCGGAAGGTTGCGGACAACATGAACGACATGACAGCGGCAGCACATGATCGAGGCCCCGCACGTTCGTCACAACGCGGGCTGGCCTCGAGTAGGTCACTGGATCGGATTGCGCATCGAGGCCGACGTCAGCGTCTGCGGGGCGACGAGCTCGACGTGCCCGTCGACGAAGACCGCGTTCGCCCGCATGCGCTTGCGAGCCTCGACCGACGAGCCGCGATATTCCGGGTGCCGGAAGGCGACCCATCCGCCTGTGTTCTGATACGGATTGCTGTAGGACCAGAATCCCGCAGGGGCTAACGTTTTGGTGACAGCATTATATTGTGGCGAAAAGTTCCGATCGCCGTTGAACGTCGTAAACATTCCTGTGGATTCGGCGTGCATCTCGCCGACAAGCACCCGCTCAGACGGCCGCCGGGCCTTTGCTCCTCGATATAACCACCCGGGCCCGCCGTTCGTGTTGGACGGGGGCAACACCATGGCCACGAACGGGGCGTACGCATAAGTGGTGGAGCGCGAGTCCAACCCAGACGGTGCAGCGGCGAACTCGCCCTCGGGAACGGCCGGACAGTTGAAGATCGAGGTAGGATCCCTGGAGATCCGGCGCTGACCGGACGGTGGCGAATCAGGGACGTAGCCTCGTCGCACCAACGGCCCCAACTTCTCCTGCCACTTCAAATAGCCGTCAAACGCGCCCAGTTCCGGAACGTACCACCCGCGGTTCTCGTTGGCGTACATCGTCTGATACATCGCGATCTGACGCAGGTTGGCCGCACACTTGGTCGACACCGCAGCGGCGCGCGCCTTGTTCAATGCGGGCAACAGGATGCTGACCAGCAGGGCAATGATGCCAATGACAACCAGCAGCTCCACCAGCGTAAAGGCCGTCGCCGGGTGGGAAGGGCTAACTGGACGGGTATTGCTTGCGATCCTAAACATGCACAACCTCGTTTGCACCGGACGTGCGACCAGCGTTTCTCGACGGCCCAATCGCGCACCTGCCGATGCGTGCCGCGATTACCACTTTCCGATCTCACTACGCAACCGATCGGTCACTAGACTTCTGGCGATCTCGCGATCGTCTCCCCCGGCCGTTCCTCGAACGGGACGGCGACCGTGGCCACCGCGGTGCTGGGGACGCGGATCTTCTCAACCAGCAGCCGGACCGCCGCTTCGCCTTCGTGGCGACCGTGGACGGCGAACGACGAGACCCGCAGGCCAGCGGCAAACAGGTCCCACTCGTCGCTGATCGCGACGACAGACACCTGCCCAGGGACCGACAGGCCAGCGTGGACCGCCTCATAAATGGCGTGGACCGCATTGCCGTCGCTGCCGGCGATGATGGCGGTCGGTCGATCCGATCCCGTGACGAACGCGCGGGCGGCAGCGGGCTGGTCGGCATGGGAAACCTGCCGATGAAGAACCCGAGGCGATAGTCCGGCGGCGGCCATGACGGCCGAATAGCCCGCAATGCGGTCGCCGGCGCTGTAGTGCGGCAACGGGACCGCCAACGGGCTCATGTGCAGGTACGCGATCCGACGGTGACCGAGCGCGAGCAATTTCTCAGTCGCCATGCGGCCGGCGAGCTCGTCGTCGGGACGCACGGCATCATTGGGTCGCTTGGTGTTCAACCACACCGCTGGCGCACCCGACCATTCCATCAGTTTCGCCAGCTCGGGCGGATACTCGTGCGTGTAGTTGACGATGATGCCGTCGGCCATGTTCTGGCGAAGCACCTTCGGCACGATGTTCGGGTCCGACAGTTGCTGGTCGGGCATGCGCGTGACCGCCAAGTGCATGTCGTGCGTCACGAGCTCCGCCTGAATGCCGTTGATCACCCCCATCGGCACGAAGCTTCGGCCAGGATCGGTGCCCATCACCAGCACCGCACAGTCAAACCGCCCGGAGTTGATCGCCTTGGCGGCGGCGTTCGGTCGATATCCCAAGCGACGGGCGGCCTCCATCACGCGCTCGCGCGTCTCGGCCCGAAAGGGAGCCGACGCGTCGCGCAATACTCGTGCAACCGTGGGCTTGGACAACCCCGTGGCGGCCGCGATATCCGAAACGGTGACTCGCATGCTCATAATCTACGTGATACTGGTATAAAAGGCAAATTACACCGGTATTTTTCTGTGTTTTTCAGGCTATGGGGCGGATCCCTGTGTCCGCAATCTTTGTTTGCCCCTGCGAACTTTTAGTGAAATCAGGATCCCGGACAGGCCCTAGTTGGCTGACTGGGTCAATTTCAGTCGAGTACCAACCGAGAGAACCGGCACGTCGAGTAGATTGACCAGCCCGCGGTCGTCTGCCGCCACGGACCCGCTCGCCAGCAAGCGGCCATCATCCCGTGCGGTGGCCCGCCAATCCACGGTTTGACCGGGCCGCGGTCGGAAAGCGATCGTGTTGCGCGGCGTGATCGCGACTTTCACGGCGTCCCCGGTCAAGGCTTTGAGCGTCACGCTGAACTCATCGGCCCGGTCAACCATGGCGTCCTTGAGCGAGTCGGGCCACAGGTCGCGCAGGCTCGAACTCCAATCGACGTTCAGGTTGCGCGACCCCGCGGCGGGCACGTCCAGGTCGTCCCCGGCGCCCGAGAAGGCCAGGTACGCTTCGTCCTTGCGAAACCGAAACATGCTGCGGCCCCAGTTCCAATCGTTGAAGAAGGCTTGGTCGCCGTCGATCTGTCCGTACCCCTTGTGCTTGCCGTCGCGCCAGCCGGCGGTGAAGTGCTGATGTCGATCTTCCAGCGCCGCGAGGAACGCGGGCACGCCCTGCCCGAGGATGATTGGGTCGTCCTTCCGATAGAAGAGCGCGACCGGCGGCAACTGAACGGTCGGTGGTGCATGCGCGGCCAGCCAGTTGGCGTCGACGGCCTGCGCCCAGGTTGCACCGGCGCGTTCCCACCACGGGTCGCTATAGGGGCTGCGGGCTGGCCAACTGGTGGCGGCGTCGACGCCGCCGAAGCTGCCGATCATGTCCTTGTGGGCGGCGGGGAAGGCGGCAGCGTCGATCCACGGCAGTTCCACCGCGGTGGCGGCAAACGTGTCGGGATAGGCCCATGCCAGTTTCAGCGAACCGCCACCGCCCATGCTGCCACCCGTGACGTAGACGCGGTTCGCATCTGCGTTCACCGGTGGATGTTGTTTTAGATACTCGATGAAGCGGACGATCCGCTCCTGCGTCCAGTTGTAAGCGACGCCGTCGCTGCCGTAGCCGAACCAGAACGAGTGGGGCTGCTTACGCCCGCTGTACGGGTTGGGCTCTTTCTCGTCCCACTTCCAGTCCTGGGTGACGATCCAGACGGCGGGCCCACCGGGCGTCCAGCCGGCGTAGCCGGGCCCCGTGACCCCGGCGCCGTGCAACCACACCGCCAGCGGGCGCTTCTCCCCCGCTTCTGTCGCGGCACGAGCGGTGCGATCGCTCACCAGGAACGCGGTGCCGTAGTAGCCCGCCTGCGGGTCCCACTTGGCGTAGTCGTCCCACATGAAGTAATGGCCATCGATGGGATGGGCGGTCTTGCCATTCAGATCGAACCGATAGGCCTGAGGGGCCACGACCGTTTCCAAAACCGGGCGTGCAGTGGCGTTGACGCCGCCCACGATCGCCTCGTCCACGGGCGTCGTGACCGCGTAATGGAACTCACCCGGCTCGGCCGTCGTCCAGACCAGCAGGCCCGTGTCGGTAGGAAGCGGCTCGCCATCGTGGGTAATGGTGAACATCGTCTGGGGCCTGTGAAGCCGGTTCAGGCCCGACCCAGGCCGGAGCGTGGCGATCGGCCGTAGTTCGGTGGTGGCGGCGATCGGACTCGCCGAGCGGTAGACGCGGTACTCGCCGTCGTAGCCGGCGATCTCATCGAACGTCACGAAGCTCTGGCCGTGCTGGTGCAGCACGCGCAGGTTCCGCGGGGATGCGGCGTCGGCGCAGGCGACGAACGCGCAGAGGGCCGTCAACGACGAAAGCAGGGAGTGAAGCCTTGGAAACATGTTCGATTTCGCCCGAGACTAAGAGCACCTGAAAACATCACCTTCAGAACTTCTACGGCAGGTGAACCGGCCCGGTGTTCGCTCCCGGCGGTTGCCGTCCCATGGTCGCCCACCACCACTGCGTCACCGTAAATGCCGACGGGCCGGCTTTCGCCGGCCCGCGGGAGCAATGCAGGGGATGGCCGTCTGATCGGGTTAAGCATTTTGCCGGCGCCGGGCGAGCGCACCAAGCCCCACAAGGCAGAGCATGGCGATCGCGGTGGGCTCGGGGACGGCGGTGACGTCGGCGAAGGTCTCGCCCAGGCGGATTTCGTCGACCGCGATTGCGTTGCTGCTGAATCGGCCGACCGCGAAGCGGTCGAACCCACCGAAGTTCACGCCGCTGACAATCGCGGCGGCGGCGGCCGAATCGCTAGTGGGATTGATGAAAAGCGAAACCGTGTCGGCGTTATTGTCGGCCGACATATCGAACTTCAGCACGAACAGGTTCACGTCCTCGTTGAAGGCGACGTTGCTGAGCGCCCGGCTGGTGCTGCTGTTGTTCACCCGCATGCCGAAGTTGGCGGAGGCCGTGCCGAAGTCGGTGCTGCTGTAGCCGACTTGAAGCTTGCGGTGGTCGCCCTCGTTCGTGCCGCCGTTGAAAAGTTCGACGGCGCGGTAGTTGGTGGCGGTCCCAGTGAACTGGGCGAGGAAGCTGAGGTAGCGCGTGCCGACGAACGAGGCGCCGGTCGTCGCGCCGGTCGTCGTCTCGGTCGTCGGCGTAAAGTTGCGGAAGACCCGTGCGTTAGTGCCCGTGCTGGTGATGGCGCCGCCTTGGGTGGTCCCACTGACGGTCGCGCCGGCTCTGGACAGGCCAGTCGCCGTGACGCTGACGGAGCCCGACGACCAGTTTCCGGTGAAACCAGGCACCGTGGGGCCTTGGCCACCGATGTTGCCGATCGTGTACTGGCCCGCGGTCGAGTTCGAACCGACCAAGAACGAGTCCGTCGCCAGCACCGCCGCCTCGCTGGTGCTGCCCATCATAGATAGACCCAAGCCGAACAGCGCCGCCATCACAAACCGAACCGATTGCTTTGCCTGATTCACTCTACTCTCCTTTGACATGACTAACCCCGCATCGCTAATCAGACCGCCTGCCCACACGGGCCGAGCCTGCTAACGCCTGCGCAACCATCACGAATCGAAATTTTAGAAATGACCCCCTGTTGCCTCTGTCCCCTCAAAGCGCTGCCGGACGGAGGGCGTCCTGTTCACCCATGCGTAGCGACACCGGCCCTTACCAAACGCAACGCGGTGCCGATGTGGCTGATCGTCAGCACTATCGCCTTACAGGCCTTAACTCTACCATGATACCGGTGTAAAACAAGTTATGACGGAAATATTGATGGACTTGCAATTTTTGGATATCGACAAAGGCCCAAAAGGGTCAGATCAATAACCCCACAACTCCAGTTCCGCGACGTTTCCCCAAGAATTGTCTGGGGCGACGTAGCGCACGTACTGATACGTTCCCGCGACCGAAACGTTGCGCGTCGTGAAACTGCCGCTGGGCGGGTTCTCGCTGGCGCCGATCATGTAGAGCGTGACGTTGCCCGAACTGAAATTGGCAGTGTTGGAGGCCTGGAAGTACCCGCCGTTCATTCGCGCCGATTGCCCGCTGCGGGCGGCGTACTTGATCTGCGTGATCGTCTTGGCAGAGCCAAGGTTCAGCCCGACCCAGTTGCCACTGGCGGCCGGGCCGTCGAAGAATGTCGTGAGGTCGCTGTCGAACACCTTGTCGCGCGTGTTGCCGAGGCTGTTGTACGACCCGCTCGTGCCGATGACGGTGCCCGAAAACTTCACCGCCGTTGCGGTGACGGCGTTGGACGGCGTGAGCGAGGCGTCGTTGGTCACAAGGAACCGGTCGATCCGGGTGCCGCTCTCGCGGTAGGCGATCGTCAGCGTATGGCTGCCGGCGGCAAGGTTGAAGGTCGATCCCCACTTCTTCCAACTGAACCCGCTGGCCGAGTTCATGTTGTTCCAGGTGTTCCAGCCGCCGTTGTCGACCTTGAAGTAGATCGAGTCGTCATCGACGGTTGGGGCGTGCACGCGCGTCCAGATGTTGAACGAGCCGGAGCCGGAGAAGGGCATCGAGAACTGCCCGTCGGTCGGGACCGAACTGGTGTTGGCGGTGGTGACGATGTACTTGCCGCCGAACGCCGCCATGTCGCTGACCTCAGTCCACGGGCTGACGTCGTAGGCCTCGGCCTCGAAGTAGGTCGAGGACGTGGCCACCGGCGGCGCGACCGGCGTCGCGGTGGCCTGGTTCGAGTTGCCGCTCTCGCCCGCGGTGTTGACGGCGCGGACGACGTAGTGGTACGCGGTGCCGTTCGTGCGGCCAGTGTCGGTGTAGGTCGTGCCGCTGACCGCTGAACCGTTGATCTTGCTGTATCCCGACCCGCTGGTGGTGGACCGGTAGACGTTAAAAGTCGACGCCCCGCTGACGGCAGACCACGATAGGCTCACCTGCGCGTTGCCGGCGGCGGCCGATAGGTTGGCCGGCGCGGTGGGGACGGCCGGCGCAGAGGTGCCCGAGATCTCGCCGACCCAAGCCCCCCTGCCGAGCGTGCCGACGTAGACGCGGCCGTAGGTCTGGCGGTCGGCGGCCATGCGGAGCCACTCGCCGTGGTTGATGCCGGTCGCGTACGTCGCCGAGTCATAGATCTTGACCCACGTCGCCCCCGCGGCGTCGGCGGTCGTGGTCGCCGTCGCGTCGTCGGAACGGAAGATGCCACGGGCGAACGTCCCGTTGGCGTTCACCCGGCCCAGCACGTAGAGCGCCGGGTTGCTGCGCCCCGGCGCGGGCTTGCCGAAGCTGAACGCCTGAACGTTGTCGATGTTGGCCACCCGCGTCAAACCCGTGGCGGCATCGGTGGAGCGGAACAGGCCGCCGTCCTGGCCGTTGTGATTGTTGTATTGGCCCCAGTTCCCGACCCACACTTCCCGCCTGCCACGCGTCGCGCCGCTGCCATCGACCCAGAGCGGCATGGCACGCACGTCGTTGATCACCCCACCCGCAGCGCCGTAGATGCCGACCCGGTTGACCTTCGACCAGTTCCGCCCGCCGTCCGTGCTGCGGTAGACGTCGGTGTTGCCGTACGTGAGGTAGAAAAGGTTCGGGTCGGACGCGTCGGCGGCGACGAGCTCGCCCCGCTCCTGATACCCGCCGCCCATGCCGGGCAATGCGCCGGTGGAGTCGTTCCAACTGATGTTGCCGGCGGCGTCGAACGTCGCATAGCGCGGCACGTGTTGCGATCCGGGAACGTAGACCATGTTCGGGTAGGTGGACGGTTGCCCGGCGACGGGCACTTGGCCGCCCGGACCGCGCGCGCCGACCGCGACCTTGCCCTGGTGATAGGTCGTGCTGCGCGTGCCGTACGTCAGCCCCGGCATGCCGGCGCCACCAGCGCCGAACGGAAGCCAGTTCGTGCCGTCGACCGTGTACCCACCGATCGCGCCGTCGCGGCGGTTGCCTTCACCGACGAACGCCTGGAAGTTGACGTTCCCCTCGCTGAACGCGTACCCGCTCGTGTCGCCCAGCCCGATGAACGGCGCCTTGGTGGTGTCCCGACCGGGATTGGGCGCTTGGCCGAGGTCGCCGTAGGTGACGCCACCGACGTCTGAGAAGTAATGGACGAACCGATTTCCACCCGCGGGTTGCGACGACACGCCGATCGACACGATTGATTCGTACCCGTTGGAATCGCTGATGAACGTGGGCGTGGTGGCGCTGAGGTTATCGGTTCGCCAAACGCGGTAGTAGTCGGACGTCCAGGCCCGGTTCGCATTGTTCGGGTCGATGGTGACCATCACCGCCGACCCGAAGGCGCCCAGGCCCTGGTTGATCCACGGCGAATCGGAGCGGTCGATGTTGGCGGTGCTCTTGTCGTCCACCAGCACCGTCCACGTGGGTGACGCGGCCGAACCGTTGGTCGTGCGACGTACGGAGTAGCCGGTGGTGATAATGGCGGTGTTGCCGTCGAGCGAATCGATGCCCTTGGCCCGGCCCGTGAAGTTCTTGTTGACCAGCACCGGCGCGTTGGTCCCGGTTGGACGCCCCGCGGCGAAGACGCCCGCGTCGTCGGCGACCCAGAGCGTGCCGTTGGCGTCGACGGTCATCTGATTGACCTGCCACGGGCTGCTGGCGATCTTCGACCAGGTTTGCCCGCCGTTGTTCGTGTAGTGGATGCCACCGGCGACGAACTCGTTCACCGCGGTGGTTGCGGGATCGTCGGCGCGACCGCGCACGCCTGCATAGGCGATCCTGGAGACCGTTTGGTTGTTGACGGTCGTCGTTCCGCCGTTCTTATCGAACGCGATCGACTGCACGCCGAACGGCCCAACGCCGAACTCCGTGAACGCCGCGACCGGCGCCCACGAGCCGGGGGACGACGCGGCGCCACTGCGCCACAACCCGTCCTGGGCTGACCCGAAGAACAGGACCTGCCCGTTGCTGTTGGGGTCGACCGCCAGTCGCTCCCCCTTCTGGCGGCTGTCGTCGCCGCCACCGATCTTCACCCGGGTGGTCGTGCCAGGGTACTTCAGCCCGCTCGCCGTCCAGTTTCGCCCACCGTCGGTCGACTTGAAGATCTCGCCATTGTGTTGGCCCGTGCCGCTGAATCGGTTGCCGCCGGCGACGTAGACCACCTGCTTGGTCGCGTCGGACGGGTCGATCGCCAGCGAGGAGGTGGGCCAGTACGAGGGGTCGGTCATGGTGTCGGAAATGCCCTCCCACTTGTTGGCCGTCGCGTCCCATCGGCTGGCCCCCGTGTCGGAACGCAGGTAGCGGACGTTGGAGTCGCTGGGGTGTACGATCACGTGCAGCGCGTAGCCGCCCCCGTTGAGCGTGACCGTGTCCCAATCGTACGCGACGTCCGCGGCGAGCAACTTGCGCGGTTCAAGGGCTTCGGCCCAGACGAAACCCGATCGGTGTGGACGTGAGGCGAGCAGCGTCGTGATCATGGTGAGGACTCCGAAAAATCGAACGGTCATTCGGGGGTTTGGCACGGGAAGATAGGTCCCTAAAATCGCGGAACCCGGCGCGCGCGGGGACGCGGGCCGGGTTCCGGTGAGTACGAAGGTGATAGGTGCCGCCCTGCGATCGAACGTCACGCGAGGCCGATCGGCGAGCAGTCTTAACGCGGCCTTAGCAGGTCGCGCCATTGCTGCTGCGGCGACGCCGGGCGAGCAGTCCGCAGGCGCCGACGGCGGCGAGGGCCAATGAGGTCGGCTCGGGGACGGCGGTGACGCTGACGATCTGGAAGCCGTTGACCGACCCGTTGAACCGGGCCGCGAAGGCCTCGATGCGGAACGTGGAGGCGGTCAGCGGGGCGGCATCGCTGCCCAGGGTCACATAGTTCCCGATCGCCAGCGCCTCCGTCGTGTTGTCCGCCGGGACCGGGTTGACGGTGACGGTGCTTTCCACGTAGTTCGCCGACGTGCCGTTGGCGGTGAAGTTGGCGCTATCCCGGAGATACTTCGCCTCGCCCAGTTGGGTCGAGCCGCTGGTGCCTGAGAGGATGCGGTACTGCCCGACGCGGTCGCCGTCGGTCTTGTCGCTGTCGGCGTAGACGATGACCTTGTACCCGGCGTCCGTGAACGTGGCCGGGAGGTTGGCGATCGTGATCGTCGCGGCGCCGTTGTTGTCGAGGTAGGCCTTCATCAACTGCCCGTCGCCGGTCGTCGCCGTGGCGGTGAAGATGCGGTACACGCTGGTGGACGACCAGCCGATCGTGGTGCTCGCCAGCGCGTTGCCGGCGTCGTCCTTGACCGTTCCGGCGGCCAGGCTGGGCGTGACGGCACTGCTGACGACCGCATCGTTCCAGTTCGCCGCCGGTACGACGCCGGCCGTTTGCGTGGCGGTCAGCGGGGTGTCACCGCTGCGTTGAAAGTTCACGCTGATGACCGCAGCGTTCGCCACCGATGGGACGACGATGGCGGCGATCAAGGCGGCGGCGGCGCGGGAGACAAAAGATGACGACATGTTGCTTATCCTCGAAACGACGGTGACAGGGCGGCGGTCAACAACGACCACGTGCAGAAGATACGCCACGTGACATGCACAAAAGCGGATTTTGAGTCTCCGATTGCGGCAGACGTGTGGCTTTTAGCGTAGAATGAAATAATGACCCCAAAGACGGTCGGCGTCGTGCTTTACCGCGGAAGCGGCATGCACTTACGGATGCTCCACGGGGTGCAGCGATTCGTGCAGGAAGGGCACGATTGGCGAATTCAGCTCATCGAGCCGGACTCAGACCAGGTGCCGTGGCTGGAGCGCGCAGGGGTTTCCGGGGTGTTGGCCAGCCACTCGGTGCCGGAACTGGCAAGGCTAAGTCGCGCGGGCGTACCCGTCGTGGGGATGAGCCATTCGACCGGACTGCTGCTGCGCTTGCCCGGCACAATCTGCGACGACCTTGCCGTGGGCCGGGTGGCGGCCGAAGCGCTGCTGGCGCAACCGGTGGCCGACCTGGGATTCGTCGGGCGGGCGGGCGTGGTCTGGTCCACCCTGCGCGAGGCGGGCTTCCGCTCGGCCGTAGAACAGGCGGGCCGCCGCTACCACCGGTGTCCAGAGCCGCACGGCGCCGGTCAGGCGGAGCCGAGCGATGACGACCTGATGGAATGGCTGCGCAGCCTGCCGAAGCCCGTGGGCGTGCTGGCGGCCAACGACGTGCTGGGCCATCGGGTGGCGGCGATGTGCCAGCACCTGCAGATCGGCGTGCCCGACCGGGTGGCGCTGGTGGGGGTCGACAACGAGGAGCTGCTCTGCCGGATGACCCACCCCCCGCTCAGCAGCGTCGCCATTCCCCACGAGCGCATCGGCTACGAGGCGGCCGCCCTGCTTCACCGAGCGATGAGCGGTCAGGACGTTCCGACCGCGCGCGTGACGCTGCCGCCCCTGGGCGTCGTTGTGCGCCAGTCGAGCGAGGTGCTGGCCGCCGGTGACGCCGACCTCACCACGGCCGTTCGGTTCATCCGCGACCGGGCGGGCGACCCGATCACCGTCCGCGACGTGCTCGACCAAGTGCCGGCGTCGCGGCGTTCGCTCGAACGGCGGTTTAAGAAGCTGTACGGGCGCACCCTGCTGCAGGAGATCCGCCGCGTGCGCCTAACCCGCGTTCGCGACCTGCTGGCCCACACCGACCAAAGCCTCAAGCAGGTCGCCCGGCGCAGCGGCTTCCGCAGCGTGCGCCGGCTGCACATGGTCTTCACCGCCGAGGTTGGAATGACCCTCGCGGCGTACCGGCGGCAGTTCCGTTCGATGGGCGGCGACGAAGAGGCGTAGAGTCGGCCGCTGGCCCCAGCGAGGGCCGTCGCGGGCATGCTATGCCTGCCAGGCCTTGCACGACAGTCCCTCGCTTGCGCGGCCTCAGGCACGCTGCGTGCCCAGCACGGCCCGCAGGGCGGCAAGGACGAGGTCGACGTTGCGCAGCGAAGCGCCGTGGCCCATCAGGCCTATGCGCCACGCCTTGCCCTTGAACGCGCCCAAGCCGCCGCCGATCTCGATGTCGTGATCGGCCAGCAGGCGCTTGCGCACGGCCAAGTCGTCGATGCCGTCGGGAACGCGGATCGCGTTGAGCATCGGCAGGCCAAAGCCCGCTTGACTGACGTACTCGATGTCCATCTGGCGCAACCCGTCGCGCAGCCGCTCGTGGGCGGCGCGGTGGCGGGCGAAGCGCGGCTCGAGCCCTTCCTCGAGCACGATCGTCAGCGCCTCGTGCAGCGCGTAAAGCATGTTGATGGGCGCAGTGTGGTGGTACGCGCGCTCGCCGCCCCAGTAGCTGCGGACCATCATCAAATCGAGGTACCAGCTCTGCACCTTCTGCTTGCGGGCGTCGAGGCGGGCCACGGCGCGGGGGGAGATCGTGACCGGCGACAGGCCGGGCGGGCAGGAGAGACATTTTTGCGTGCCGCTGTAGGCGGCGTCGACACCCCAGGCGTCGATCTCGACCGGAACGCCGGCCAGGCTCGTCACGCAGTCGAGGACGAACAACCCCCCCGCGTCGTGGACGGCCTGTCCGATGCGGTCGACGGGCTGGAGCGCGCCGGTGCTGGTCTCGGCGTGAACGATGCCGAAGACCTTGGGCTTTCGCCGGCGAATCTCCGCGATGAGGGCTTCCTGATCGAACACGGTGCCCCAGGGGGCTTCAATGGTTTCAACGACGGCCCCGCACCGCCCCGCGACATCGGCCATGCGCCCGCCGAAGACGCCGTTGACGGCCACCAGCACCGTGTCGCCTGGCTCGACGAGATTGGCGATAACCATCTCCATCCCGGCCGACCCGGTCCCGCTGACGGCCAGCGTCATCTCGTTCGTCGTGCGAAAAACTTGCCGCAGCATGTCGCGGATGTCGTCCATTAAGCGAAGGAAGACGGGATCGAGATGGCCGATGGTCGGCCGGGCGAGCGCCGAGAGCACGCGCGCGGGAACCTCACTGGGACCGGGGCCGAGAAGGACGCGTTGTGGGATAGCAATCATGGTGGTTCGGTTGAACGACGTTGCGCTGGAAACTCTCGGGCACCCGCCGCGCGTGCTCTATGCTGAGCCGCGGGCTGGTGAGACGGCTGGTGGCTTGTTCGCCGTGCGGGCGCGGCTCTCGTTGTGCGTCACGCGATTGACGCCGGCGGCGCGTTCGGCGCGCGTGCGGTCGACGACCTTCTCCGCCACCGCGTAGCGGTCGGCCTGGCTCGTCAGGAAGTCCTGCGACCGCAGGCGCTGCTTCAGGTCCGCCGCGGGCAGTTGCCGCGGGACGATTCCCCGCTCGGCGGCCATGGCGGCGGCAGTGCCGCAGACCTGGCCGCTCTGGTGTACGCTCTCCTGCTTGCGGAACGTGGCGTTGGCGATGTGATCGGTCGATGCGCACCGCCCGCCGACCAGCAGGCCGTCGACCCCCAGCGGCAGGAAGCAGCCGTACGGCATGTCGCACACGCCGCTGATGCACTCGAGGATGTACTTGTCCACGTCGTGCGCGTCGAACGCGATGCGAGTGGTCATCACCGAGTTTGGGAACTCGGCGTTTCGCCGGCAGTCGTCCTCGGTCAGCGTGTAGTCGCCGATCACCTCGCGGGTCTCGCGCACGCCCACCGCCGCGGCGACGTCGACGATGCAGCTATGATCGAAGCCAGGTACGTACTTCCGCAGGCACCGCCAGATCGCATAGGCCTGTTTGCGGGTGACGACCTCGGCGCGGCTCAGGTCCTCGGCCCTCGTACCATCGAGCCCGTAGACGCGCGTGCAGTTCACGCTCAACTCGCCGGGACGCATGCAGCTTGTGTTGAAGTAGGTGTGTTCGGGGATGTCCGGGAACTCGTCGCGGTGGGCGGCGAGGATTCCGTCGAGCCTCGTCGGAAGAAAGAACGCCGCGCCGGCGCTCGCCAGACGGCGGCGGGAGGCGAAGAAATCGTGATCGTGTTGCGACTGGGGAAAGTACGCGGGATTCTGCTCGCCGAACGCGAAGAGGCGTTCGAGGTCGATGTGACCGATGCGGAAGCGAAGGCTCATGCCCTGCATCTTGCCACCGTCGCCCTTGTTGTACTGCGCGCCCGCCAGGGCGGCGGCGTCACCGTCGCCGGTGGTGTCGACCATGGCCTTGCACACGAACGCGCGCCGGCCCGACTTGCTCTCGGTGACGATGCCGGTAACCCGATCACCGTCCTTCAGCACCCCGACGACCCAGGTGTGCAGGTGCAGGTGGACGCCGGCCTCTTCCAGCATGTTGAGCGCGACGATCTTGACCGTCTCGGGCTCCATGTGCCCGCCACTGGTGAACGGGTCGGGCCCTTGGCCAAACGCGGCGACGCGCCGGCCGAACTCGCTGAGCAACCCGGTGTGGTGCCCCGACATGCCGTGCCAGCAGGGCATGATGGAGTACGCCGCGACGCCACCGGCGAAGCCGTGACGTTCGAACAGGGCGGTGCGAGCCCCGTTGCGCGCCGCCGCGATGGCGGCTGGGACGCCCGCGGTACCACCGCCGCACACGATCACGTCATACTCACCCGCCACTTCGGTGTCTCTGGCGGGCTCGCGGACGACGGGCATCGACTGGTGTTTACCATCCATCATTGAAGTTCCTTTCCAAATGGTCTCTTCCTGGAACGACGGAGAACCAGCGTGACCGTCGGCAGCCAGTCGCTGATCGATGGATGGAGTATCGCGTGCCGTAGCCGCTGCGGCGTTAGCAAAAGAGGACGAAGTGTGAGCGCATTAAGACGGATCGTCGCGCGGTTCAGGACCGACCGTCGGAAATGCGGGCTTGGGTGGGGGTGATGCCGGCCTCGCGCCGGAACCAGCGGGAGAACGTCTGCACGGAATCGAAGCCCATCTCCCGCGCGACCTGCTTGACCCGCACGTCCGGCCGACTGAGCAGTTCCTGCGCCAACCGGGCGCGCTGGCCATCGGCCCAAACGTAAGCAGACGAACCGGTGGCGGCGCGGAATCGCCTCGACAGATGGCGCGGGGAAAGCCCGACGTGGTCGGCCATCTCCTGCAGTTCCACGCGACGGTTCAGGTGCGCCTGGACGTAGCCCATCGCCTGCTCGACCGATTCGTCCTCAACGCTCCACGGCCCCGGGTTTGGCGCCACTGGGTTTCGCGCGGGCCAGAGGCATAGCACCTCTTGAAGCCGCACGAGCCGCATCGGGACGTGCGTGCCTGGCCCCATCAAGCGGACGAGCCGCTCAACGGACCGCGCCATGGTTTGGGAAGTGGCCAGGCGAGGACGGTGTTCAGCGAACCAGCGTCGAGTGACGCACGGTTCATCAACGCGGTCGACCCGGATCTTGATGCTGAATACCCGCCCGCCGCCCCGGGCGCGGGGCCAGATATCGTACCGATGAACTTGGTGGGGATAGAAGACGGCCGCCGTGTCCCCATGGATCTCGTAAGCGCGCCCATCGACCTCCCAGCGGCCGACGCATCCGAGCGCAAGGTCGAACTGGAGCAAGTCGTCGTGCGCGTGCAACCCCATCTGATGCGAGCTGCCCGCCGGAAACACGTGCGCCTTCAGTAGCCGGGCCGGGTCGGCGATTAACTTCGCGAACAGCGTGAGCAATGGGTCCACCAGCCGCGCCTCCATGGCCCCCTCGCGAGAGAAGCACCCGCCCCACACGATAACCTCAACATCCTTAGCGGCGAAACGGTCGATGACTTGGCGGTCGCCTCAACGAGACACCGTTGCAGCCTGCGCGGGCCACGACGCGTGCCGCCCCGCCGCTTGGGTAACCTCTTGGGGCCCACGCCTCACGGCCGAGGTGACGTGCTTGACACCTGACGCGGGCGGACGCAGAACTGCGCCCAACTTCATTGGACCACACCCGTACATGCCACATCGTTATTCAGCCTCGCGAGGTGCGCAAAGCGGCGATTGACGAAAGCGGCGCCGGCATGGCAAACTCGTCGTCGAAGATCACAACTTCGGGGGCATCCACGCAATGGCTCCGTCCCTTGGTGACTTCCTCGCACGCGGACTGCTCGACCGTTTCTGAACATCGGCGATCGGGCCGGCTGCATAACCCGCTATTGCAGCGGACCGAGCCGGCGGGTAGCTTCTCGTGGCCCGAGAATCGGGGCGGCGCCGCCTCGGCCACGGGTTGGCACTACGTCATTCGTCGCGGAGGACTGCATGCTTGTGCTCTCCCGTGAACCCGGCACCTCGATCCACATCGGCTCGCTCGATGAGGCGTGTCTCGTGACGGTCCTCGGGCTGCTGACGGAAAGACGGGCCGTCGCCGTACTCGTCAATCGCGCCACGGCCGCTCGTCCCGGCGACCTGGAGAGCCGCAGCGTCGAGCTGGCGATCGACGCGGTTCTGAAGATCGGCGAATCGGTAGAAGTGACGCTCGTCGAGCTGCGCGAGGACAAAGCCCGGATCGGCATCAACGCCCCGAAGGACACCGCGCTCCACCGTCTCGAGGTCTACGAGGCGCTCAGCAACGGCAAGCGGCGTGGCCCGGATCCGGAGGACGGACCAGCTGGCTCGCGCGTCCCCCGTCCCTCCTCGCCCAGCCCCGTCGCTTGATGTCCTATTGGATGAGCCGCCCACAGCCGACGGCTGAGGTGAATAGACACGCGCTGCCGCGGAAGGGTCGATCGTCACCCCCTGCCCCCTCCCGGCCGAGACGGAACGATGGCGGGCGGGGCCGGCGGGGCAGCGCTCGCATAGTGCGATATCGCGATGACAAAACTAGCGGGTCCCATTCATGAACTCACCGACCACCGCCCCTGACGTCCTGCGGTAGCCACGTGTTCCTCGCCCGCGTGCCCAAAGATCAGGTCCTCGATCGCAGCGTGTGGCGCTTCTACGGCGGCCGTTCCACCTCGAACGAGGCCGCGTGGATCCCGGAGGAGACCTATGCCCGCCCCATCCTCACGGATCACGGGCACGTCGGCCATCCGATGATGACGTACGTCCCCGGCCTGAAGCTATTCCTACTCACCTTCGGTAGCGACGCCGTTACGAAAAGCTACGCGCACGACCCGCAGATCGCCTGGGCGCATTAGCATCGCCGCCGCGAACTGCAGATCTACGAGGCGCCCACGCCATGGGAACCGTGGGCACTCGTGCATTACGATCCCGCGTGGGAAGGCGATCACATCGCCTATCTCCCGCAGCTGCCGCCCTGCTGGTTCGATGCCTCCGGGGCCGAGGGTACGTTGCTCTTTAGCGGCGACTACCGCACATGTGGGGCGTGCCGAAACCGCCTGGCCACGAATCTGGTATGCACAGATGACCCGGCCGTTCCGATTGATGCTTCACGAAGGCACACCTGCATCCCGTGATCTTTGACCGGTCCTGCCGACTTTCCCCTGCTACGGGACAGCGTCCGTCTTCCGGCGGTCGCAGTCGCTGCAACGGCACCGCTCGTGGACCTGCAGCGAGCGACGACGTGGACGCCATCGCGGCGTGGGCACGCGTCAAACTATCCTCGCCTTTTCCGCGCCCGTTCCCGCACAGGGTGCCGATCCCGACGCGGTTAACTGGCAGCGGGAACAGCAAGCCACCCGAAAGACGACTGAGTCCTTAGGAACTTAACTTCTGCTAGCTCAAGGAGCTTTCGTCGAGGGACTGTGCGACGCGACGGGTGATTAGAAATGTACAGCGGCTAGTCTGTTTGGGGTGTAAGCCGGGCAAGCCGAAAGTGACATCGCTTTGAACTATTGAAACTGGAAACTGGAAACTGGAAACTGGAAACTCTCGAATGTAAACATGGAAGAATGAGAGGCGAAATGTAAAAACGATCTTCCAATTCAAAGTCGGAAATCGATTTTTATCGATGCTATCCCCGATTTATCGCAATGCGAGACGCACCGCGACATGAAAATCAAAATGGAATTTACAATTTGACATAAATCAAATCGGTGTCATGATGGAGTAGCTATGCCGCCAACCATTGCAGAACTGGGAAAGCTCGCTGGGTGTTCCATTGCGACCGTGTCGCGGGCGTTGAACAACAGTGGATCGGTCAGCCCCAAGACGCGGGAAAGCGTGATGAAGGCGCTTCGCACCGCTCAGGCGGGACAGGGAAGCATCGGGAAGAATAGCGCGCGACGGGGGAAGGCAACGGGACGGCAAGTAGGTTTCGTCGAGATCATCCTACATCGCCATACGATTTACGAACGCGTCGAACTCAACAAGGACGGATTGAGAATTGGCCCGCTGGCCGAGCAGCCGTCGACGGGGGTGCTGGACGAGCAGTCGGGTGCGTTGTCGCACGCATTCTACCGTCGGATTGTCGACGCGGCCGTGGCAGAACTGGGGCGATGGGATCAGCGGGCGGTCATGCAGTTCAACAGCGACTTGATGGATGGCTCCTTCCTGCAGGGTCTGAATCGGCCCGACTGCAACGGGGTCATCCTCGTCGGCGAGCCGAGCCCGGACCTGGGGCCATTCATCGCCCAGTGTTCGCATCCATTAATCCTCGCCGACAGCGCCTGTGACAGTTGGCCCAGCGTCGTCACCGTCGACAACATCGCAGGCATCACGATGGCCTTCGAGCACGTGTACAAGCTTGGCCATCGCAAGATCGGCTTCGTCGGCGCCGAACTGGACAACTTTGCCGCTGCGGAGCGATTCACGGCGTTCAAAATGCGACTGGCGGACGTCGGCCTGCCGCTGCGGCCCGATTGGGTGTACGGGGGTGGTCCGCAGATCCAGCCAGCCGTTCGGGGGATGACGAAGATCCTGTCGCTCGCCGATCGGCCGACCGCCTTGGTCTGCGTGAACGACTGGAACGCGATCGCGACGATTCGCGCCGCCGAGTCGCTGGGGCTCAGCGTGCCACGCGACGTCAGCGTCGTCGGCTTCGACGACGTGGAAATCGGCTCACTGTTCAACCCGCCGCTGACGACCGTACGCGTGCCTGTGACGGAGATCGGACGGCAGGCGGTGCGGCAGCTCATGATTCAGATCCAAGCCGGCATTTCGACCGGCACGCTTGGTAGCAAGATCCGTCTTGTGCCGGAATTGATCGTCCGCAGTTCGACGGCGACGGTTGCCGGATAGGGTCTCTTTAGCGACGTCGTGTACTTAACGAAGCGCACTGATCGTCCGTCACGACGACGAGAGCACGGGGGCGCACGCCCGCTGGTCCCGGCCGATGCCGGGCGATTGGCGTGCCGGTCGGACATGTCTCATCTGTGACGCATAGAAGGTGGAGGAACATATGGCAGGTGCATTTTCATCTCGTTCACGACACGGCGTCGCCCGGCATGGCACCGGGGTTTTGATCGGTGCCGCGGCCATGCTGTCGCTTGCGCACGCCGCCGGCGCCGCCACTTTGTACTGGGACGCCGACGGTAACGGGGCCAACGCCGGGTACGGCGGCTCGGGCACGTGGGATTCCGCCACAGCCAACTGGAACACGAGTGCCGTAGTCGGCGACGGCAGCCTCCAGACTTGGAACAGCGCCGCCGATCCGTTGAATGATGCGAGCTTCCTCCGCGGCACTGACGCGACCGTCGCCGTCAACGGCACGCAGATCCTCAAGTCCATCAGTTTCGGCGCCAGTACTGGCAGCTTCACGACCGGCAGCGGCACCTACAACTTGAGCGGTGACATCCTCGATATTCGCCAGACCAGCTTCTCTAACGGTATCAACAACCTGAATGGCGCCGTCACCACGATCGGTGGTGAAACACGTTTGTTCGGCGGGCTGACGAGCAGCGGCAACAGCACCCAACGCATGAACATCGCCAGCGGCGACCTGACCTTCGGCAACCTTCAGGATGCCTCTGGCGTCGGCGGCACGCACACGCTGTCGCTCGAAACTTACGGCACCAGCAATCTGACCTTCAACGGCAACATCACCAAGACCGCAGGCAGCAGCGGCATCACCCTGCAGGTCGGCGGCAGTGGGACGTCCAACAATGCCACGATCAGGCTCGGCGGAAACAATTCCGGGCTGACGGGCACCACGACCTTCACCCGCGGCACGCTTGTCTTGAATCACAATAGCGTGCTGGCAGGCGCGTCGTCACTCACCGTCAGCAACGCCAACTCCACCGTCGCCAACGCCGACTCGGCCAAAGTCCTCATCGGCACGGCGGGCGTCAGCGTCAACAAGAGCATTAGCTTTTCGAGTCTGACCGCGACCGACACGTCCGACGTCCGCGTGATCGGCGGCGCGAACACTACCGGGACCGCGACCTACCAGGGAAGCATCACGCTCGGCGCATTCGCGCCGTCGGGCAACGGGTCCCGCCTGGAAGTAACGGCTGCCGAAGGTGGCACGGTTGCGTTCACCAACACGATCAACGACGGCTCGAACTCGGTCCCGATCTTCAAGACGGGTGCCGGTACCGTGGTCTTCTCGCGGCCCAACGGCAACACCTACGACGGTGGCACGACCGTCGCCGCCGGTACGCTACTCGTGAACAACACGGACGGCAGCGGTACAGGCACCGGTTTGACGGTCGTGAACACCGGCGCCACGCTCGGCGGCACGGGGTCGGTCGCGGCGCTGAGCACCAGCGGCACCCTCGCCCCCGGTTCGGGTTCCAGCACCACGGCCACCCTCTCCGCAGCCGGAAACGTGAACTTCAATAGCGGCTCGACGTTCGCGATCGAGATTGCTGGCGACGGCATTGGTTCCTACGACCAGTTGCGTCTGACCAATACCGCGAACGCCGACGTCGTCACGCTCAGCGGCGGGCCGATGCTGTCGGTCGACCTGATCGACACCAGCTGGTTGACACCATTGGTTAGCCAGACGTTCGTCATCATCGATAATGCCGGCACCAACGCGCAGGCCTACTGGGGGAGCTACTTCACCCTGGCCGACTCCACGACGTTGACCGACGGGTCGACCTTTTCAGTGGAGGGGACAACCTTCCAGATCAACTATGGCGTCGATGGCAGCGGCTTGGGCGGCGTGGGGAATGACGTGACCCTGACCACGGTCGTCACCGCCGTCCCGGAGCCGGCGTCCCTCGGTGTCGCAGCAGTCGCCGGGCTTGCCGTGCTGGCCCGCCGGCGCCGCCGGTAGCGTTTCGCACGCATCGGGCGATGCGCGTGGGGGATCAGACCGCACTTCGGATTTTCTTTGGAGGACTGTCATGAGTCGGACAAAGGTCGATCGAGGTTTTACGCTGGTTGAGTTGCTGGTGGTGATCGGCATCATCGCTTTGCTCGTATCGATGCTTCTGCCAGCGCTGAACAAGGCACGTTACCAGGCGGGGCTGGTGAACTGCGCGAGCAACCTGCGACAGTTCGGCATGTCGCTGCAGATGTATGGAAACTATTACAAGGGCGTGGTGCCCATGGGGTACTACGATGGCACGACATGGCCGTCCGTCTACCATAACAACCAGTGGCAGTTCCTCGGGGTGCTGATGGAAAGCGGGATCGTGAAACCGACGGGAAGCATTGCCGCGTTCTATTGCCCGTTAGAGACCGATCCGCGCATCTCGTACAACACGGCCGAGAACAGGTGGCCGATCGTACCGCCGGACTGGGGGCTGCACTCCTTGGGCTACACCGTCCGGCCCGTTACCCGATGGCTGGCCCGTCCCAATAGCGCCGCGCGGTTGGTGGGTCGGACCGACGTTTGGCCCTGGGCCACCGAGTCGTTCCCGAAGATCACGCAGTTCAAGCCACAGCAGGCGATGGCCTCAGATGCCATGATGAAGTTGGACGGACGAGGGACCGGTCACGTGCTGAAGGGATCCAACGTCTGTTCCATCGACGGCTCGGTCCGATGGGTGCCCTTCTCGGTCTACAAGGCGAACCATAACATCATGCTGGGCGGGGCCAATGCGGTGGCGATCAATTCGATCCTATCCCCGCGCACGTTAAACCAGCCGACCTACTCGGGCATCTTCAACGATTTCGACGTGTACAATCGATAAGCGCACCACCGGGTGCGTACAGGGACGGTTGCCATGGCAGTCAAGTCACGCAGTATGGGTTTCACGCTCGTGGAACTGTTGGTCGTCATTGGAGTGATCGCCGTGCTGATCGCGATGCTGCTGCCGGCCCTCGGCAAGGCGCGATACCAGGCGAACATGATCAATTGTGCCAGCAACGTTCGGCAGTTCGGACTTGCACTGCAGATCTACGCGAGCGAGAACCGGGGCGCGGTACCGCTCACCTTCTACTGGGGCGACAACATCCGACGTTCGGAAAACAGCGTGGTCAACAAGAGGGGCCACCTGCTGACGTCCGGCGCCCCATTCCTGCCACCGTTGGGTGACATGATTTTGAAGACGCGAATCGTGCCGAGCCCGAAGCCGTTCTTCTGTCCGTTGGAGACCGTACCGTCCCGGCAGTTCAACACGTCGGTGAACCGCTGGCCGCTGGACACCGCCAATTCCGACTTCATCCTCGGCTATGGTACGCGTCCGGTCGTCGTGGCCAGACCGATCGGCAACGTGATGCCAGCAACTGGCTACGAATTGTCGATGCCGATGCCGAAGCTGACGCAATTCAAGTCGTACCAGGCGATTGCCGCCGACGTGATCCCGCGGAACCTCGCCGGCGCTGTGCCAGCCAACCAACTGCCGGCCGTCTCGCACGCGCTGAAGGGCGTTAACGTCTTCTTTGCCGATTCGTCGGTTTCGTTCGTGCCGTACAAGATCTACAAAGACAGCTACGTCAACGTGCTCTATCCCGCCGGTGAACTGCCCAACCAACTCAATTCGACGAACGACACCGGCATCTGGTTTGACTACGACCGGTACCACCGCTGAGCAGGCATGCGTTGCCCTTATCAAGCTGACCTACAAGTTGCCGAGTGACACCTCAGACTCCTAGCTGAAAGTACGACCCATGAAGTTTCCTACGCACATGCTCCGGTTCGTCATGACCGCCGTTCTCGCCTTCCCCGCCATGGCCGGCGCTGCGACGATCCGTGCGACCGACGCCAACCTGTCGATCGACGCCGGCACGCTCGGCACACTGACGCTTGAATATCCACAGTTGATCGGCGCCGACAACCAGGCCACCAAGCCGAGCGCGGCCAAGGCGGCGGGTGACGCGGTGTCGTTGACCTATGCGGGCGGCGCGACGATCGATGTCACGGTCGCCAATGACGGCACGATCGCGTTCAAGCTCGCAAATTTGCCGGACAACGTGAAGTCGTTCTCCACGACGATGCTGCTCCGCCAGGCTAGCGTACAAGGGGGCACGTATCAGCTCGGCACTGGCGAGGCAAAATCTTTTCCGGTTGAGAAGCCTGACCGGCCGCACCTGTTTCAGGGCCAGTCCAAGGGGATCGTGTTGACCAGCGCGGACGGCAAGACGTTGAGCGTCGCGGCGCCGCGATCGTATTCGTACAACCAATTGATGGACAACCGGGAATGGGGTGGGTCCGTTTTTGCGTGGCGCGTCTCGACGCCGATCGACCCGCGAAACCTGACCTACAATATGAAGGTCGCCGACGGCCCGCTCGCCGACGCGCCTGCGCCTGCCGCCGCCCCCGCCCCCGCCGCCGAAGCTCCGAAGCCTGCGGCACCGGTGGCTGCAAAACCGTTCGAGCTAACCGAAAAGGGATTGCAGTTCGGCGCGGGCACGATCGGCACGTTCACGATCGAGTATCCACAGCTGTTGGGCGAAGATCGTAAGGTGGCTCGGAAGGTGATCGAGAAGAAGATCGACGGCAACAAGGCGGTCGTGCGCTACGAGGGGGGCGCGCGGGTGGACGTTGAGCTGCAGGGCACCGAACTGCTGCTGAAGTTTGCCGACGTCCCCGCCGACGTGAAAAGTTACAACTGTACCACGCTGCTCCCGTTCTCCCTGGCAACCGGTGGCCGGTGGCAGATGAACGACGGATCGGAAACGCCCTTCCCCGCCGAGAAGCAGGAAAGCCCGCACTTGTTCCAAGGCCAGGCGACGCGCGTGACCATCACGAACTTCGAGGACAAGACGATGTCGATCGTCGTCCCCGACCACAGCTACGTGCAGTTGACCGACAACCGCCATTGGAATTGGAAGGTCTTCGCGATCCGGTTCGGTACGCCGTATAACGCGAACTGGGGCACGCAGCGGATCGCGGTCAACTTCGATCAGGCCACGGTCGCAGCGCCGACGGTGAAGAAGCTCGTCGATAAGTTCGGCCAATCGACGCTCGTGGATTTTCCCGACAAGGTCACGAACGTCGACGAGCTGAAGGCCGACGTGGCCGACGAGGCGGAGTACTACGCCAACCTGCAACCGCCCGCGTTCGACATCTATGGCGGTCTGGCGGGCAGTGGCGAACAATTGGGCTTCAGGAAGACCGGCTACTTCCACGTCGAGCAGAAGGACGGCAAGTGGTACATGGTCAACCCGGCCGGCAACGCGTTCTACGCGCTGGGCATTTGCTCGTACTCGCCGGTGGACGACTACACGTACACGCAGGGCCGCGAGGGAATCTACGAGTGGCTCCCGTCGCCCGACGGCGAGTTCGCCAGCGCGTATCGCCCGTCGTCGCCGGGCGTCTTCTCGTATCATCTGGCCAACCAGTTCCGCAAGTACGGCAAGCCGTTCGACCACGAGGAGTACGCCACGCGCATGCTCGAGCGATTCCGCAAGTGGGGCTTTAACACGGTCGGCCCCTTCGCCTCGCCGCGCGAGGCGCTGAAGTCCGCCAACTTCCCGTACGTCATCACGCTGAACTACGGCGCTTGGCCAGGCCTGCCTGACATTCCGGGCGTGCACCGCGCGTGGGACCCGTTCGACGAAGCCAACCGCGCCGCGGTCGAGTCCGCATTCGCTAAGACCGTGCCCGCGCGGGCCGAGGACCCGTTGCTGATCGGCTACTACCTCGTCAACGAACCGCTGTACGAAGACCTGCCGCGGGCGATCCCGCGACTGGACGGTACCAAGCACGCGGCCAAGCGCAAACTCGTCGAGACTCTGCAGTCGAAGTACGAGACGATCGACGCCTTCAACGCCGCTTGGGGCATGACGGCCAAGAGTTTCGATGATTTGATCGCTTCGGGCCTTCCCGTCACCACCGCTGCGGCGGCCGCGGACGTGCAGGCGTACATGGACCTGTTCTTCGAGACCTACTACGCGCTCGTCGCCGACACGTTTCGCAAGCACGACAAGAACCACATGCTGATCGGCAATCGCTTTCAGGCCGGCACGATCAACAACGAAAGCCTGCTGCGCATCGCGGGCAAATACCTGGACGTCATCTCGTTCAACTACTACACCTACGCGGTCGATAAGGACTTCCTGAAGCGGATCCACACCTGGTCCGGCGGCAAGCCGCTCATGCTGACCGAGTTTTACTACAACTCGCCCAAGTCGTCCGGCCTGCCTGGCGGCGGCAAGGACGTGGACAACCAGGAAGACCGCGGCCTCGCCTACCGCAACTACGTCGAGCAAACGGCCTCGCTTGGGTTCGTCGTCGGCGCGACGTGGTTCACCCACGTCGATCAAGCGCTAACCGGGCGTTGGTTCTCGAAGTACAACGGTGAGAACGGGAACTCCGGGCTGATCGCCGTCACCGACCGCCCGTGGAAGCCGATGCTCGCCCACATGATGCAGACGAACTACGGCATCTACGACCTGATTCTGGGCAAGCGCGAGGCGTTCGCTTGGGACGACGCGCGGTTCACAATGTCGGCTGCCAATAAGCGGTTGACCATCCCGCGCGCCGTCGGTGAGGTGAAGATGGACGGCACCGCCGCCGGGTTCCCCGGCACGCCGGCCGAGCAGATCTCTGGCCAGCGGCTGGTGAATGGCAGCGACGCGAATGGCCTTGAGGCGGCGTTCAAACTCTGCTGGGACGACGACAACCTCTACCTGCTCGCCAACATCAGCGACCCGACGCCAATGCGGAACGATCGAACCGGCGACCGCCTCTGGAGCGGTGACGCTGTCGAACTATTTCTGGGGCACGACGCCGTCGGCGAGGGCGGCGCCATGCGGTTCAACGACCAGCAGATCCTGCTCGGGGCCGGCGTGACCGATGGCGAAGCGAAGTGGCACTTTGCCAAGGCGGCGGTGCAGCCGACGGGCGTCCGGCTCGTCGTCACGCCGAACGTCGACGGCAAGGGCTACACGCTCCAGGCCGCCCTGCCGTTCGACGCGCTCGGGTTCAAGCCGACCGTCGGTCGAGAGGTTCGCTTCGACATCGGCATCGACGACAGCGCCGACGGCACCGAGCGGCACCGGCAGCTGATGTGGAACGGTACCGCTCGCAACTCGTCCGACCGCGGCGGTTGGGGACAGGCGATGTTCAATCAGTAGGCCAGTCGGCCGCGCGCCCGGCGAGCGCCGTTCGCCGTCAATCGTCGCTCCCGCGTAGCGAGTGGTTCTATGCCCCAGCGTATCGTCTTCACCGCCAAGCAAACGGTTGCGGCGCAGCGATGGCGAATTTTCCCAACAGCGGTTCATCAACGTCGCGTGGCAGGTGGGCCTTGGGCTGGCCATCATACGGCAGTTGGTAGAACTGCACGGCGGCACCGTCCGGGCCCACAGTGCTGGCGAGGGCAACGGAGCGACGTTCACCGTGATGCTGCCGCACCTGCGGCCCCGGCAGATGACCGGCGGGTTGGGCAGAGCGGGCACGGCGAGCACGCGCCCCGGCAAGCTCGACCCGGCCCCGATGCTCGCCGGCGTGCGGGTACGGTTGGTAGAGGACGACCCGAGCATGCTCTCGGCCGTCCAGTTGCTGCTCCGAAAGAGCGGGGCCGAGGCCACGGGGGTCGGATCGGCACGGGAAGCTTTGGCCGTGTTCAACGAGTCGCTTTCGACGAACCGGCCGTTTGACGTGCTTACGAGCGATCTGGGCATGCCGGGCATGGACGGGTACGGACTGATCCGCGAGGTCCGCCGGATCGAGCGGGAGCGGGGCTTCTCCCGAGGTATTCCGGCCGTCGCCCTCAGCGCTTACGCGCGGGAGGAGGACCGGGCTAAGTCCACCGTAGCAGGCTTCCAAATGCACGTGTCCAAGCCTGTGGAACCCGCCGAGTTGGTCACCATGGTCGCCAGCCTCGCCGGTCGAGCATGAGGCTCGCATTGCACGGCAGCAACGTTTGCCCGCCCTCCTTCTGTACCCGCCGGCTTTTTTGCGCAGCTAGCGGTAGAGGCCGATCAGCCTGAAGGCGTTTCAATGTCGCCCTCACCGCGGCTTTTCATACCACTCCTGGCGTCGCTTGCGCTGACGCTCGCGGAGCGCGATGAGTTGTTCGGCCAGCCGCGCGTCCCGTTGTAGCTCTGGGTCGGCAGAATCGAGCGCCGTTCGGAGCAGGTTGTGATCGGTCGCCGCTAAGCGGATCGCCGCGGCGATTGCATACTGTCGGAGCACGTTCCGATCGTCCTTTAGATGCGCCGTCACCTGATTGGGATCTTGCGCCGCATCGCTGCGAAACCGCATGTAAGCCACCTTGGACGTCTCGCTCTAACAGTGCCTGCGCCGCGTCCAAATGCGCGTCGGTGGCCCTAGGATCTTCGAACTTTCTCGGTTGATGAGTCCCTGGCGGGCACTGTCTGAACGAGCGTCGGATGATCCTGGTGTCACAGCAGCTCAACGTGCTTTGGCTCGATGTCGTCGCCGACCGCCATGCGCGTTGCGCGGAATCGGACGTAGCGGGCGGTGACATCGCATGGGACGATCTGCGGGGCCGCATTGGCCATCACGTTCCCGAACTCGCCGCTCAGGACGGCGCTCGACCAATTTTCCGGCGTGGTCGCGAACGATAGCTCATAACGACTTACACGACGTGCGATGCTCGGCATATAGCGAACGCCGCGCACGCGCACCGCCGCGCCCAGATCGAAGACGAGCTCCACAGGCGACAGCTGGGTGACGCTTGCGGCGTGCACGCGCCGTACTTCCGTGGCGGTATCGGCCAGGTCCGGCTCGAGATAAAGGCCGACGTGCTCTATCAACGGTTCGCCGCGCGAATCGGTGACGCGCACCCGAAACCGTTTCGCGGTCGTCTGTGGGACGCGGATCAGCCGTTGAGCGCCGACCGCCTCGACCGACGCGATTTCGACCCACCGTCCATCCTCGCGCTCGGCTTCAGCAAGCCATCGCCCGATGCGCTGTCCGTGCGCGATCCGCTCGCGAAGCTCGATCACGTTCACGCGCTGCGGCGCAGCAAACGCGAGATTGATCGTCATTGAATGGCCGGCCGTAGTCCGCTCGATTTCCGCGCGTTCGGCCAAATTCGTCGCGAATGTACGATCGAGGTGCGACCGGAAGCCCGCCAGCGACGCGCGATCCGTCTCCGGGATCAACCCGCGCCGGTCGGGCGGCAGATTGAGCAGGAAATTGGCTCCGCGCCCGACGGATGCGAAGTAGAGGTCGACGAGATTGCGGGGCGAACGGACGGCTTCGTCTTCGGCGGCATGGTAGAACCATCCGGGCCGGATCGAGACGTCGCACTCGGGAATCAACCAGGTCGGGCCGTCGCAGTCCCCACGATTGAGCCTGGCGCGATCGGCCTGCCCGGGCCAGGCACCGGTCGTGTCGATCGTGTACCAGCAGGGATCACCCGCGATGCCCGACTCGTTGCCGACCCACCGCACGTCGGGGCCGGTATCGGAGAAGATGACGGCATCCGGCTGCAGGTCACGCACCATTTGCCACGTCCGCGGCCAGTCGTAGTACGTGCGGTTGTCGATCGACCGCTGCTCCCGCGCGCCGCCGTAGTAGCCGTCTCCACCGTTGGCGCCGTCGAACCACACCTCGAACAGCTCGCCATAGTTGGTTAGCAGTTCGCGAAGTTGGCCGCGGTAGTAATCCAAGTATGCAGGCCTGCCATACTCTGCATGGTTCCGATCCCACGGGGATAGGTAAACGCCAAACTCGATGCCGGCGGAACGGCATGCCCGTTCGAGTTCGCGCACAACGTCACCATTTCCGTTCCGGAACGGACTGTTGCGGACCGAGTGGCCCGTGAGTTCGCTGGGCCACAGGCAGAACCCGTCGTGATGCTTGCACGTGAGGATCAGCCCTTGCATGCCGGCGAGGCGCGCCGAATCGACAATTTGATCGGCGTCAAATGCGCTTGGATCGAAAATTGACGGCGGTTCATCGCCGAACCCCCATTCTTTGTCTGTGAACGTATTGGTCGTGAAGTGCACGAAGCCGTAGAAGGCCCGCTCATGATGGCGCAGTTGGCGCGTGCTGGGTGATGGACCGGACGGCACTTCCACTTGTTATTCCTACAACATGGCCATTCGGTTCCAACGCACTCCCGAACTACAACTGCTCAACGGGAGTGGTTGCTCATCGCCGCCGTCGCCAGCAGCGGCCTTTCCCGTGGGGGAACGCCCGAACCGGCTGACCAGGAGTCGACTTCGGACTGAGTTACCAGATCTGTGCTGATGATGTTAACAGATTGGCGGGCATACGAGATGTGTACGCTGCGCACGGTCAGGTCGTCGTGGTGCCGCGGCGTCCATGTTTCATTATCGCGTCGGCCGTAACCCCAACCATCGGGGCAGTGGACTTGCCAGACGCCATCGTCGGTCTGATATGCGCCGAACAGAGGGTGCGTGGCAGCAAAGTGAACGTGTCCTGAGAGCCACCAGGTCGCATGGCTTCGGCGACGTAACCGCGAGCGTACGGCAGACGTCGGCACGTAGTAGGGCCTGCGGCCGGCCTCGTAGTAGCGGGCGCCGTCCAGTTGCGCCGACAGCAGCGGGAAGTGACAGAAGACCAACAGCGGCACGTCGCTCATCTCGTCCAATTGATTCGCGAACCACGCCTCGTGCTCCGGATCGAGCCGCGCGCTGGAGTCGGTCGCAACGCTGTCAACGCCAAGCAGGACGCACCCCATTTTGCCGTTCTGATTCGCGTGATAACGGCTCTCGATGCCGTAGAACTTCTCGAACCGGCGAAGCAACGATTGCCCAACGGTGGCCGGTGAGTGCGTCCACACCTTGGCGTATGCGGACGCGTCGTCGTCGTCCTGCGGGACGAACGAAAACTCATGATTGCCGTTGACGACCGAGTAAGGCCGGTCCAGCGCTGCGATGAAGTCGCGTACTTTGGCGTACTCGCCGGGCGTGCCGTAGCAGGCCGTCATGTCGCCGAGCAGGACCACCCAGTCGTGCGCGTCGAGAAACGCCCGGTTGCCCAAGAGCAGTTCCTTCTGGCGCGGCCCGAACGGGATGTGCAGGTCGGGCAACACCAGGATGCGCAGCATGTCGCGCCCCGACATCGCCTCGGCAGGCGTAACGGGACGGCGTTCGGCGGATAAGCCGTTCATGCGCATGGACAACTCCTTCCTCAACAACTTCCGGACGTCTCGATGACACCGGCACCGGGCGTAGCGACTATTGATGCTCCCAGACGTACACGGGTTCTTCGCCGACCTGAACGGTGACGTACCCGTTAACCGCGGCCAACGTCTGGCGGCGCCTCCATCGGTTGACGCAGCAGGTCGACGTGCTTCACGAGGCTGTTGATCGCACCATCGGCGTCGTAGCTGTGCATCTCCTCGTACCAGTGGCCCGACACAACGTCGACCTGATTCAGGATGCCCGCCTCGACTTGGGCGTTCACGTACTTTTTGTGGTCACCGGCGCTAACGGCGATGCCGATGATCCGCGGCTTGCCGGGCGACCGTTCCCGCTCCTCCCGGAGGATGCGCGCCATCTCGACCAACTGCTGCGGCGTGCCGTTCCAGCGGTCGGAGGTGTTGGCTTCGTTCCACGTCTCAACCGCCGCCAGCGTGTTCGTGCCGTCGTCGTACCGGTCGAGCAAGGCCCGCACGTAGGTGCGGTAGTCGTTCATGTCGTCGGGCGGGTTGGCGATGCCCCCCTTGATCCACTTGATCGGCACCGCTCGTTCAGGCGAGACCGACCATGCAGGCGCGCTGTCGTCGGCAAGCGTCATCCGGCCGCCGATGCGCTTGATCGTCTCGAATTGCCCGTCAAGCTTGGTCCAAATGTACTCGCCGCGCTGCGGGTTGTTGGTGGCCCAATGCGTGAAGACGCGATAGGTCTTAAAGCCCTGGAGCGGTGGGAGGTCCGCCGACAGGTGCGTGTTCAACGGCCAATCGTCAGGAAGATCGCGCGCCCATCGTGCCGGTGCGTGGCCGATGAACTGGCGAGCGGTCGCAAGCGGCGCGACATCGCCACTGGTCGATGGCTTGGCCATCAACGCCATGTCCAATCGGTACATCCCGTTCGCGAGCGACGGTGCGTACTCGACATGAGCTGGTTGTCCCCCCGTGATCTCAACCGGCAGCTCCTCGACCACCTGCTCTTCGGTGAGCAGGTCGGCGCGCGTGATCAGCAGCCGCCCCGACCAGGTTGGCGCAGTGGGATCGGGTTCGATGCGCACGTTAAGCTTGGCGGGCTGCTGGGGCGTATAGAGTCCCAGTGGCACACCGGCATCAACGCTGAGCTTCATCTCGGCCATAACGGATTGGGCCTCGGTGAGCAGGCTCAGGGCAATCAAACCGGCCGTCAACCCGGTGTGGCGAAAGGTTCTGCATTGTCGAGACGGATTCTGACCGGCCATGTTGACGCTCCCGCTGGACTTAGTTCGTAATGGGTACCCAATCGTCGTTGAACTGCTGGCCGCGGAAGATCGTCTCGACGTGCATGTCGGCAAACAGCGCATTCGACCGCTTGCCGTGGGTAACGTTGTCGATCTCGTAGCCGAGCATCGACACGTTGGCCGACTGCGGCCAATTGGCCCAGTTGCTGGCGTCGACCTGCCACTGCTCCATGCGAAGCTTTTCCCACAGCAGGATGCCCTGAGACGGTAGGCGCGTCAGCTTGTTCGGCACCTCGTTGACCCAGGGGAAGTCGCGGTTGATCCAGCCGCCCTTAGCGCCGTCGTCGCCGGCCCAGGTGTAGCTGTAGCTGTTGCCCTTGCCGTTCACGTCACCGAAGGGAGTAATGTTGGGATCGTTATCGAACTTCCCCGGGCAGAGGAACAGCCCGCCGCGCCCGAAGAGGTAGTTCCGGTACGCCGAGGTGTCCGGCACGCTGTTCGGTCGCTTCTGCCCGAGGTATGGACCGACCAGTGCGGCCCAGCTGTAGCGGGAGCTGCCGTAGATGTAGACGCCGCTGCTGTTCCTGGGATGCAGCGGCGGGATGTAGTTTCGGTTGTCGTTGCCGTACATCGTCAGGCCAAGGCCGAGCTGCTTGAGCTGGCTCGCGCATGCCACCGCTTGGGCCGAACGTCGCGCCTTCTGCAGCGACGGCAACAGGATCGAGATGAGCAGTGCGATGATTCCGATCACGACCAGCAATTCAACCAGCGTGAACCCGCGGTGCTTTTGCCCTCTCATGGGATTACTCCTCTTCATTCTCAGGACCGGTCATCTTGTGGGACCAGCTAGTTTGCAATCGGCCTCTCGCCGCCACGTTACGCACGGCGCCGACGCAGGGCAGCCATCAGCCCGACGCCAAGCAGGGACAGCGACGCCGGCTCTGGGACCACGGCCGTCGCTTCCGTCAGGCGCAGGGCGTTCACGTACCACGCCACGTTCGCCACGGCACCATTGGCATCCCCGCCGGTGACCGTGATGCTGAAGTCTCCATCGCTGCCCGGGCTGATGCTGGAGAAGCGGGCGACATGACCAGCATCGTTGTTGCCAACGGTGAACGTCGCGGCGTCGTTGGTCATGCCCGATGGCGTGCTTGAGATCACGGCGCCGTCGCTGCTGGCGTTCACGAACGAGTCGATGTCGGAGATCTGATAACGGTTCTTTCGAGCCGTGTCGATCGAGCCGCTGGCGCGATTGCCCGTGCTGGCAAAGTCGTACGTCCTCGTCGGGTCCAGGCCGGAAAACGTGAACGTCGCCGTGTTGGCCGTGTTACCGCCGTAGGTCAGATTGCCGTTCAGGTTGACCCCGTCCACCATGAACAGCACACGAGCGTCACTGTCGACCGGCGGGCTCGGGGTCCAGGCAGAGTCGCCGCTGTTGGCGAAAGGGCTGGTGCCCGGCCGCGTCAGGACGACCGTGAGCGAGGCGTTGGAAATCGTCGTTCCAGTTTCGTAATTGACCAAGTCCGTGACGAGCGTTTTTTCCAAGCCCGAACCGTCCGTGCCAACCGACAAATTCCTGGCGTTGCCTGTACTTTGCGTATTGGTACCGCCTAGGTCGACGTACGCGATGAAGTCAGCCTGCGCTAAAGATGGAACTGCCAAGACTACGACCGACAGTAGAATGCTACGCGATGTGAACATGCTATTCCCTCTCCGATAGAATCCAAAAACAATTTATACGCTTAAAAAGAGATGCAAGTCTTAATTCCCAGAGGTCGATTCCCAAAGACTGGGCTTTCCGCAAATGTACCTATGGTTGCAAGCCTAAACGCTTGTCATCCACCCGCTTGCCTCTGAATTCACCAACGAAGCTGAGGCCGCTTTCATTCGCTGGCACCAAGCCAATCAGCTGTCCCATGCTCATATTACACCTTATTTATGCGTATACAAACGGATTTCCAGTTTTTTTGTATTCGCTCCCATTCTTACTGGGTTGACCCACTTGCAAGAGAGCCAGCGGGTCGGACCAGGCAGAAGGAGCCACAAGTTACTGGGCGGTGCCCGCGAGGGTGATCAGTTCCAGCGGGCGAATGCGGACGCGAAGTTCATTCCCTTCAATCACTACATCTTCCGTTTTGCCACCCGGCGACCCGGGCCCCCGGCGATGGACTCGAAAGCGCTGCGGCATTCCGTCGGTCGCGGCGGCGAACCTCACCGTCACCTCGTAGCTCTCCGCCGGTCGGCCCATCTGCTCGCGTTGCCAAGCTGTCGCCTGGTCGCTCGTGAAGAAGTCAGACGTGAAGTTGCTCAGCATCACCGTCCATTTCCCGTCAGGTTGACGCGCCGCAACGGCGCTGACGCGCGGCTTGTGGCCGTACGTCCATGCCATGCCCTCGTCGGCGGAACTGCGGCAACGAAAGATCGTCGAACCGATCGGCAGGGCCCGGCTGATCATGCCGTAGTACGCCGCCTTCTCGAACGGGATAAGGCGAAACGGGTCAGATTCGTAGGCGAAAATGCGGGTGGCATTGTCCCTTGGGTCCACCCGCTCGTAACCGATAAAGTGGATCCATCGGTGGACCCCGTGATTCAGGTCACTCAGCACGCGCGACGCCAGCGAGGCGGCCACCCGGTGGTCGCCCGGCGCCTCTGGGCCGTTGTCCGAAGCCTCGGTCTGCCAATATTCGACCCGCTGCCCGTCCACACGTTCGGCGACCGCGGCCGTCGGACCCATGTTGTACGTGTGCGAGGCAATGGCATGAAGCGCGTTCCAAGCTTCCGCGTCCTGCCGCATCGCATCGACGTTTCGCAGCAGGTGCCCGTCGGCGTTCGCGTTTTCGGGCGCGATGATCTTGACGGCAGTTAACCCGCGCCGATCCAGCTCGCTGCGCAGGCGCTTGACGATGCCCGCCAGCTGTGTCGGGGTGAACGCTACCGGGTCGTTTGGCTCGTTCTGCAGTCCTGTCGCGTCCAGGCTCACGCCGCCATCGCGCAAGGCGGTGACGGTGTCGGCCAACAGCACCGCGTAGGCGTCGGTTTCGGATTCCTTCAGCCGTACTTTGTCGGGCGCGGCCTCGCGCGGTTCTGTCATGTATGACGGGCAGCGACTTGGGGCCAGCAGCAACGTCGTCGCGCCACTGGCCTGGGCATCGCGGATCATGCCCGAGGTCAGGTATCGATCGATGAAGCCCGACACGTCCACCGTCCCACGCTCGGGCGACACCGTATCCAGGTGAATCCAGAGCCGCAGCGTGTTGAAGCCCAGATCGCGCCACAGGGCGTCGTTCAGTTGCGCCCGGGCAGCGGCGGGAAGCTTGCCGTAGTTGCTTCCATCGTTGATAAGGCTGGCCCCGAAGCCACCGAACCGCTGTCGCGGCGTCGCATCGACGTCGATCGTCAGCGGTTGATATGTCACGGGCGCTGCTGCGCCTGCCGCCGGCGCGGTGGCGCCTGCATCAGCGGTAGCGAACCGCCCGATCCGGATCGACATGCCCTCCCAGTAGGCCCCGCCACCACCACCATCCGCATTCGTGTCAACCTGGAATGCCAGTTCATCGCCGGCCTGCATCTGGAGTTCGGCGGTGATGTTCAATCCCGCCTTCCTGTCGCTGTCCGTCGATGCAAACGCGATTGACTTGCCCACGTCCGCAGCGCCGGTGAAGTGAATTACATATAACGCGATGGCCTTGTGATGGCTCCACAGCGTCACCCCGTCCGACGTCGCGGAGACGACGTACCTTCCGTTTGCGGGCGCGATGAAGCTGAGCACGCCCAGTGCCTTGTCCTTGGCGCCCAGCCGGCTGCCCGCACGGTTCCCTTCTGCCTTCGCGGCCAGGGATTGTGCCTTGGGATGGTCGGCCGTGAACGCCCGGGCGGCCGGAAAGTATTGCATCGCTCCGCTGCGTTCGGATCGCAGGAGCCCCACCTCGTTCGTCAGCTTCATCCCCGCCGTGGTCGGCAGCGTCGCCAGCCGCCAGCGGACCTGCCCACCGTCCTTGAACTCCGGCTGGTCGGTCCAGTTCAGGCCGAAAATGGGTAGCGCGTAGGTCGCTTCCGCCTTGGCGCCCGCTGCATCCGTCACCGGATCGGTCGGCGCCATCGGCTCGGCTGGCTCCGTGGGCGCGTCTGCAGCCAGGTCAGCAATCAGCGTTTCGCCCAACGCGTGGGAACCGGCGTTGCCAGCCGCCAACACCTGCTGCAAGGCAGCGACAATCGTTTTCGTGTAGATCGCGTAGTCTGCAGGCTTCGGATGAACGACGTCCCCGAAAAGCGCCTCCCACGATTCGGCGTTCGCATTGACGGCCTGACCGACCGCTGCGCCGGTGTTCACACTGGGAATCTGGTAATGCGCCGCCACCTGTTCGTGGAACGCCGCCACCGCGGGCAGCTCCCCCTTGGCGTATGTCGGGAGGAACTCCTTCTTCGCGTGGTACATGAACGCGATGTCGGTCTGCGGGTCGCGCGTCCACGTCTTTCGCACGAGCCGTTCCATCCATTCGCGCGCATCACCGTCGTCGTTGACGGCGAACTCGATCAGCACGAGGTCGGGCTTTTCGGCCAACACGTCGCGCTCGTACCGCTGACTACCGAACTTTGAGTTTGTCCCGCCGATGCCCGCATTGACGACGTTGATGGCGGACGCGGGATAAGCCTCTTTCAGCCATCTGCCGACGCCCGCAACGTAACCGTTCTCGCGGCCGCCCTCGGTGACTGATCCTCCGATAAAGACCACCGTCAGTGGCTGCCCCGCCGCCAACTTTGCAGCGGCGTTCGGCAGCCCGCCGCGCACCTCTACGAAATCCAGCTGAGCCCCCGGTGCCGGTGCGGCGCCATCGGCGGCGCGCGCGGTTCCCCAACCGTTGGCGAGCCAGCCCACCACCGCAACCACACCAAACAGGAACGTGTGTAACTTTCGAATACCCGTCATGCCTGATCCCTCGCTTCTGGAAATGTATGCTCGCCGCGACACGCAATTGTCATAGTTGCCCCAACCGGTGATTCCCGAACCCACGCGGGAACCGCAGCGGCACCATTCGATGTGCCAGCGGCGAAAGTTGTACTTGCAACCACTCACGCGTGCGTCTAACTTGGACCGGTCCGAAAAACTTCAGGTGCGATCACTTATGCCACGGAAGACACGATTCGCCAGCCTCAAAGCCGAACTTGATCGACAAAGGCGGCAGCATCTGATTGGGATCCTCGATCTTCGCGAGTAGCATCCGCACGGACTCGCGCCCGACAGCCTGCGTCGGATTGACGAACGTATCGATCGCGAAGCCCGTTTCGTCACAGCGACCGCCGTGAAACGTGACGACAGACAGATCCGGGGGCACGCGCATGCCCAACGCTCGCGCGGCGTCAATCGTGGGCCAAGCCGTCGTTTCCGAGTAACAGATGACCGCTGTCGGGCGATCCCGCTCAGGCTCCGAGAGCCACGAAGTGGAGTACGCCACGCGTTTGGCGCGCGGCAACTCTCGCGTGATTATACGGGACGGCAACCCCGCCTCCGCCATGGCAGCCTTGTAGCCCGCCTGCCGATCGCACGTGCTGTAGTGGCTTCCACCCGAATACGAGACGAACGCGATCCGCTGGTGCCCCAACGCCAGCAACCGGCGGGTCGCCTGGTGGCCAGCGTCTAGATCGTCTGGGAACACGCAGTTCGCCTCTTGGCGCGAATTGATCCACACGGACGGGACGCGATACTCGGCAATAAGTTCGATCAGCGAGGGCGGGATGTCGGCATTGTAATTGATCAGCAGCCCGTCAGCCATCAACTGACGGAGGATCTTGGGCACGTAGCCCGTGTTCGTCAGCTTTTCGTCTGGCAACTTCGCGACGGTCAAGTGCAGGTCGAGTTCGGCAAGTCCATCCTGAATGCCGTCCATCATGCCGGTGAACAAACTGCTGCGGTGGGGTTCCGTGCTGAGCAGCATCGCGATCGCCCCGAACCGCCCCGTCGCCGTCGCCTTGGCGGCCGCATTCGTGCGATAGCCCAACTCTTTGGCTACGCGCAGAACTTTTTCACGCGTTTCCGTGCGATACAAGTGCCCTTTGTTATTGAGGATGTTACTGACAGCCGGCTGCGTTAGCCCGACCTGAGCAGCGATCTGCTTAAGTGTTATTGCCACTCCCACCACCTCGCATCGAATAACTAAAATATTTAAGCGTATAAAACGACTTGTGTCAAGCCAGTAGAACATCACAGCATAACCACTGCGTGCCTGCTCTGGATCTTACCGTTCCAAGCGAGGGAGAGGTTTGTGGCAGACTTCCGCGGGCGTGCAGAAGGAGGAAAATCTGGCCGGCGATCGTGGCCGTCCGGAGGAGCAGATGGTCAGCTCTAACATTACCCCGCCCTTCCCCTCCTCCAGTTCCGCCAGCGTCTCCCGCAGCGCCGCTCTTAAACAGTCGTCGCATCGCTAAATATGGCCGAGGGCGCACCTGTTAACTAGCGAGTTAGCGCACCGCGACGGCGAGGAAAATTCAGCTCCCACCTCCCGGCCGAGACGGTATGGTGGCCGGCGCGCGGGGTTGGCCATTGACCGTAGTTGCGTCATTCCGCACAGAGTGAGGCGCAGTGCCCCTAGCGTACGTCGAGGAGATTCCTGACGTGGGCGCGCTTGCGGAGATCGTCAAAGAATGGACGCCGTCGCAAACGCATCGAGCGACGGCTGTATAGGCGTCGGCTGAGCCACCGCATGCCCTCTTGAAGCGCTTCCATGCTCATTCTCTGCGGACGGAAGTTCACGTCGAACAGCGTGCACAAGTCCCACCGATCCGGTTGCAGGATCCGCCCCTCGCGGGCAAGCCGGTCGTACAGAGGCGTGCCCGGAAATGGCGTCAGCACGGTGATCTGCACGTCGAACAGCGGCACCTCCATCGCGAACTCAAGCACCTGCTCAAAGATCGCTGGCTCGTGGCCGTCGAGGCCGAGAATGAAGCAACCGTTCACAGTTATGCCGTGCGACTGGATCCGCCGCAGGCGCTCGACGTACCGCGGCGCCCACCGGGCCTTCGCGTTACGCCGCTGTTCGAGTCCCTCGAGCGGTGCCTGTGCCGGGCTCTCCAGGCCGACCAACACCTGGCGACATCCGGCAGCGCGCATCAACGACAGCAGTTCCGCGTCGTCCGCGACCGTCACGTCCGTCTCCGTGAACCACCGGATTCCGAGCGGGATCAGCGCGCGGCAAAGCGCCTTGCCCCACGCCTTGTCGACGAACGTGTTGTCGTCGGCGAACTCGATGAACGCCTGCGGGCGAAGCCGCTGGATCTCGCGGATGTCGCGAATCACGTCATCCACGGGACGCTTGCGGTACGTTCGGCTGAGCATCACCGTCGACGCGCAGAAATCGCACCGCCACGGGCACCCACGCGACGTTTGCACCGTAAAGCGGTCGTACGGGCGACCGTCCAGCAAGTCGTAACGAGGCGTCGGTAGCCGCGCGACATCGACCGGCGGGTAATCCTTGGAGTCGAACGTTCGGGGCGACGCGGTGGCCCGCGAGCCGCTGGCCCGGTCCCGGTCGGCCGTTGCGACGACCGCTGGCCAAACGTTGTCCCCCTCACCGACGATCACGTAGTCCGCGTGCCGCGCCGCCTCGTCCGGCCGCACGCTCACGTGCAGCCCTCCCATGGCGACCGCAACCCCCGCGCCGCGCAACCGTTTGGCGATTGCGTACGCCTCGAAGACCTGGGCCGAGAACGTGCTGATCGCGACGAGGTCACACTCGTACACCTCATTCGGTTCCTTGCCGTCCCCCTCGGCCTCAAAGTACCGCAGTTCGTGCCCCGCCGGCGTCGCCGCCGCGAGGTAAAGCAGCCCGAGGCTCGGCAGTGACGCGATCGTCTTGCCGCGTTCGACAAAGCCGGGCAACGTCAGGCCCAACCTGAGCAACTCCGGGTCGTGCGCACGCACGCCGCTCATCGCGAGGAAGCCGATCTTCATTTGCCGCCTCCGACCACAGCGCGCGTCGCAGGCCGCGTCGTCGGCACATCCCGATTGTCGTGGCGGAAGGCCAGCGCCCGGATCACCTCGTTGTGCCTCACGCGAAGCGCCGCCCCCTCGGGTAGCTGGTCTAGGACGCGTTGGACGTCCGTCCAACGGGCTGCTTCCTGGTAAATGGCACCCCGGGACAGGAACCTGCGCTCGAACTTATCGAGGTACTGTGCCCGGACCCAACCGGCGGCACCGTGGGCGTCGATAACGTCGAGCACGGCGATGACGTCCGGCACCTCCGCCTCGGGCCACCCGATGCGGGGCGGCGGATCCCACAGCGGCGGGTAGTCGGACTGCGCATGGCGCGACATGGTGGCGATCGCGGCCTCCAGATCGTTGGCCCGCAACAACCGCTCGGCCTCGGAGCGACGCTGCTGCGGAGGCTGCGTGACCGGCAGCAGCATCCCAAACGCGATCAACGCGACGGCGCCGAGCGCGAGGGGACCCCGCGCTATGCCAGGTAGCGCTGCCGCTGCCATGGCCAGGGGGTCGCCTCGTGTACCCGTTCCGGGCGGGCGTTCTCTCAACCAAATGACCGACGCGATAATCGCGAGGATCGGCAGCGATGCTATCGTGACGAGCCTCGCGATCAGGCCGGTGCTCTGCAGGAGTTGGTCGACCTCGGTCAGGCGGACGCCACCCATCACCTGCAACGTGGGGATGGGCGCCGCGATCAGAGCGATGACGGCGAACACGTCGGCCACGAATGCCGCCAGGAAGAAGCTGGCGCCGAAGCCACGCCCGGTCACGACCTGCACCAGGCGAGCGGTGACGAAGCCGCGCCACGCGGAGACGACGGCCAACGTCCACAGGTTCGCCCGCACCGATTGAGCCGGTTCGAGGAAACGCTCGTAGGGGATCGCGTAAAACAACGCCATGGGCGCCGTTAACCAGAACAGGCCGAGGAACTGACGATATCCGTTCCAGAACTGACCTTCCCGGTTGCCGCTGCGCACCAATACGAACAGCGCGGCCGAAAGCGCAACGGACGCTGCGAACGGGATCAGGAGGTGCCACGGCTGGCGGCGGAGGTCTTCCTGGTCGTACTCGCGTGCGAGCGCGGCGACGCCCACGAAGACCATGCCCACCCAAAACGTCGATGGATCGCGGGCGGCTGCCTCGACTGACCCGCGCCGGCCGGCCAGCACCCCCGCGAGGTGTGCGAGCGTCAGCCGTCGCGTCGGACTCGTAGCCTCGACCATTCCGTCATCCAAGTGGTTTGCCGTTCGAACAGCTCAGCTGGCCCACGTTGGGTGGTTCGGCCGCCGCCAGTCGCACTGGCGGCTTTAGGATACCCGCGTCATCCATTCGATCCAGCGCGAGCAAACCCCGCTAACTCGGTAAAAGGGGTTCGCCGTGAAGTGTTCTCACGCCTTGCCAGACAAGAATTCATGAAGATCGTTGAGCTGGCCGACGTATCGCACCAGATCCTGGACCGCACGACCGCGACGTTCGCATTCCCGCATGCCGGCTGCGGGGCATTGATCTTGGCGGGGGGTTCAGACCAGCTTGTGCTGCCGCGATGCCGCCGCGCCCGTGGCACGTGGAACTTGATCGGGCGCGAGGACGGCAACGCGTCCGGAGATCAATTCCAACGTGTGCAATTGCCGGCGGAGCGGGTCGAGGCGCCGGGTGAACCGCACGCAGCTGACGTGCCAGGCGCCCTTCACGTGGTGACACGTGACGACGGCGCCAGGCACGGCCGCAACCTGACCGTTCTCATGCGGCAGGTGCACAACCAGCGCCGATCCCTCGTAGAGGAAGTTCCGGCGAAGGAACGTCAGCTCGCTGCACGAAAGCTCGCGCCCGTGCGCCAGCAGGCGCCATGCGAATTCAGCCTGAACTACGGCTGCCGCCGCCGCAGCAGGGCGAGCATCGCCGCCCCGCCGAAAACGCCGAGAGCCGCGGGCTCGGGGACAGCGGCGGTCTCGATGAGCGACACGTCGTCCGCAAACATCGCGCCGCCGCCGTTGTCGGGATTGTTCAAGAACAACATGACCTCAACCGACGTGGTGCCCAAGGGTGCCACTGCCGACACCGTCCGCTGGGCCCAAATGTCGGTGTTGCCGGCGGGCGCAAACGCCGGGCTGATGATCGAGTCTCCGATGGCGACGCCGCCGGAGTCTTTGAACGTCAACCGGACATCTTCGGTGGCGTTCGCGCTGGTGATCGCGTCACTGGCCGCGTTATAGAACCAGGCGGATGCCTCGTACGTCATGCCCGCAGTCGCCGCCACGGACTGGTAGATGCCAGCATTGGGCCCGCTGTACGTCTTGCCGCTCTGGGTGCCGGTGCGCGCATGTGCGGCGCTGTAGTAGGCCGAGTGAGGCGAAACCCAATTGTTCCAACCGCTCCACGGGTTCGCCGCGGTTGACACGTCACCGGCGGCGGCACTCGGTGCTCCTTCGGATTCCTCGAACCCACCGGCGATCAGCGGGGCCGCAAAGGCGGACGACCCGACCGACATGGCACCGACGATGGCGACGGCACCGACAATAAGTGTACGAAACATGGCCATAGGATCCTCTCCCTCAATGAAGCGCCCGCGGACGCCGGAACCGGCAACCGCACGGGCACTGAAAATGGTTCAAGACATGACCGGCGCTCGATTGCGACGCGCCAGCAGGACGATCGTGCTTATAAGCGAGAACAAGCCCGCGGTGCCCGGCTCCGGCACGGGCGTTACCAGCGAGCGAAACTCGAGCCAGTTGATCACCTGCCCAGGCCGCTGGAACTGGAGCGAGAGCGACTCATATCCGGCGTCGAGTTGGACCTGCGTGACCAGCGTACGCCAGCCGCCGGCCTCCATCCACACGGAGCCAAGCGTTTCGGTCCCATCCAACAGCGTGACGTTGCCCCACTCGCCGGCAACCCGCAGCGACACCTCGTAGAGGCCCGGCTGGTCCACGAACAGGTTGTAGTTCAGCTGGGCGCCGTTCGCCGACGATACCATGTCGGCGAGGCCGGCGGCGTCGCCGGTCGCGCCGATCACCTGGTCGATCATCGTCACGTACCGCTCGGCCTGCAGCCGGCCGTTGGGCCGGTAGTACAGGTCCGGGTCGTGCACCGGCATGTTCACGTATGTCTGGCCGAGCGAGGTCAGCACCCCCGGCTCGGACGCCAGCAGCGAGATGTGCGGCGTGGCCGAGCTGTTGCGTTCCTTGAACCACGCGTACGCCTCGACGTGCGAGCTACGCTCCATCAGGTCGACCGTCTTGATCATGTGGTCGCGGGCGGCCGCAACAGTCGGGGCGTCCCACCATGCGAATTCGGTGACCCAGATCGGGCCGGCGAACTGCTGCTGCGCCTCACCCAGCCAGTACTCGAACCCGCCTCGGTTGTCGTACGCGTGGAACCCGATGCTGTCGACGGTCGTGTTGTTGCCCGCGGCCTGCTGGAAGAACTGGGTGAGGAACGACTGCATCGTCATCGTTCCGTTTACCGCCATCTGCGGGCCCGAGACGGGCACCCCGTACGGGGCGGCGATCGCCTTCACATTCTTGTAGACTGTGGCCGCTTGGGCCGGGGTCATCGTCGCTTGCCCCTCCAGGTTCGGCTCGTTGATCGCCAGCACCTGCCGCGGGAGGTTGCCGGCGGCGTTCGCATCGGCGAGGTAGTTGCTGAGGGAGTCGAGGCTCCCCGACGTCCCGTTCCACGCCATCGGGATGAATTCCATATTGGCATTGCCGGGAATCGACTGATTGGGGGTGGGAGCCCAATTGTACCACCACGACACGCCTGGACTCAGCGCGGTGAAGTCACTTGCGTTGAGGAAGTTGGCCGACACCCCCCGCTTGACGCTCTGTACCTGTGCTGCCGCGTCCACGATCCGCACCTGCCCATGCGCCGCGCCGGCCGCCATGCCCCCCAACGCGGCGAGCGTCGCGGCGGCCATGGCCTGAGTCGACGGGCGACGGACGTGTCGGGCGGGGCGATGTCCAGTCATGCGAGCATCGTTCATCTAACCACCAATCTCATTTGCACAGCGTCGACCGGACGTGGGCCAAGGGCAACCCGATCCGAGGCGAGGCGACTTAACCAGCGGGAGTTCGCGACGAGGCCACTGCTCGCCGCACGGAAGATGCGATTCACTATGCCCTACGTTTCGCGGTCGGCAAATTTCTTCGCACATTTTCGGCTTGGGAGTTTGCGGGCCGCGCGCGGCGTCGAGAAACGACGCGAGGCGGCAAGAACTTTGCCGCATATCGCAAAGCACATCCTGCCAGCGTGGGCGATGATGCACGGTTCGGACTGTTGGTGCGAAAGGCCAATCGTGTTCGCGCCTTTTGAGCATTTGGGTGGCCGCGCTGCGATGCGAGCGCGCACGCCCCAACTCGTGTCGCCGTGGGACGCGCGATCGGCGTGCGCGGCGAGAAAGATTCGAGGATTATGACGAACAAGTTCGCTACCACCCTGGGTCTCGCCACTGCTGTGCTGCAGCCCCCGGTCGTCAAACTCGAATTGCCCGCGATGGCAGCAGTCCCGGACTTTGGGCCGAACGTGCTCGTTTTCGATCCGAGCACGCCCGACATGCAGCGGCAGGTGGACGCGCTGTTCGCGAAGCAGGAAGCCAGACAGTTCGACGACAACCGTCACGCCGTCCTGTTCAAGCCGGGGCGCTACGAGTTGGACGTGCAGGTCGGCTTCTACACGCAGGTGGTGGGTCTCGGGCGGTCGCCCACAGACGTTGCGATCGCCGGCGCGGTTCGGACCAACGCCCGATGGATGCGGGACAACAACGCGACGTGCAACTTCTGGCGGTGCGCCGAGAACATCAGCATCCGCCCGGCCGTCAGCGATGCGGCGAACGTGTGGGCCGTGTCGCAGGCCACGGCCCTGCGCCGCGTGCACGTCGCCGGCGACGTGCACCTGTGGGACGGCGGGTGGTCGAGCGGCGGGTTCCTGGCCGACTGCGTGATCGATGGCACCGTGACCAGCGGGTCGCAGCAGCAGTGGCTCTCCCGCAATACCGACTGGCGCCGGTGGGACGGCGGGAACTGGAACATGGTGTTCGTGGGCGTCAACCGTCCACCCTTGGATAACTGGCCCCATCAGCCGTACACGGTGATCGATAGCGCTCCAGTGGTGTGCGAGAAGCCCTACCTGTACGTGGATGGCGACGCCCGCTACGCCGTCATGGTGCCGCGGCCAAGGATCAACGCCAGGGGCGCGTCTTGGCAGACCGGCCATCAGGGGAAAGGCATCGCAATCCCGATTGACCGGTTCCACATCGCTCGCCCCGACCGCGACACCGCCGCGACGCTGAACGCGGCGCTAGACAAGGGCAAGCATTTGCTGCTGACGCCCGGCATCTACGAACTGGACGACGCGCTGCGGGTGACGCGGCCGGGTACGGTCGTGCTCGGGCTTGGGTACGCCACGCTCCGCCCCACCGCCGGCACGCCCGCCGTCGTGCTGGCCGACGTCGGTGGAATCCGTCTAGCCGGGGTGCTGCTCGAAGCGACCGTGTCCGGCTCGGTCACACTGCTGCAGGTGGGCGAGCCGGGCGCCACCACACGCGCCTCCCACGCGGCCGACCCGATCGTGCTCTCGGACCTGTTCTGCCGCACAGGCGGCGCCATCGCTGGGCGGGCCGACACGTTCGTCACGATCGATGCCAACCATGTGATCGGCGACAACCTGTGGCTCTGGCGCGCCGACCACGGTGAGGGTGCCGAGTGGAACGTCAACTACAATCGTAATGGCTTGGTCGTCAACGGCGATGACGTCACGATGTACGGCCTGTTCGTCGAGCACTGCCAAGAGTACCAGACCATCTGGAACGGCGAGCGCGGGCGGGTCTACTTTTATCAGTCCGAGATGCCGTACGACCCGCCGAGCCAAGAGGTCTGGTCGCACGATGGCGTCCGTGGATTCGCATCGTACAAGGTCGCAGACCACGTGACGCAGCATGAGGCGTGGGGCATGGGCGTCTACAGCTACTTCACCCGCGCGGCGGTCGTCGCCGACTCGGCGTTCGAGGCCCCGGCGGTGCCGGGCGTGAAGCTGCGGCACCTCGTGACGGTGCGGCTCGGTGGGCAGGTCGGTAGCGGCATCGCCAACATTCTCAACGACCGGGGAGGGCCGAGTGTGGGCAGCGGCGTCGTTCCAGTCCGAATGGACTGACCGGCACCGGACGCACGAGCCGTCCTCGTCGCCCCTCGCGACCCGCACAGGCGATGCGAACGGGCCCATGCGTGACGCGGCAGGGTCGGAAAAGCCAATTCGGTCGCCCAGCGTGCGACGAGTCACGGCCGCAAAATGAGAACTGCGGGCGACTGTTGTCCGAGCGGCCGTGGCCGCTCATTCGGCATCGAGATTATGGGGCTATTATTGGTAATTTACTCGTACTTTCGGTTGAAGTCGGACTGAAAATGCGAACCCTCATTCTCCTGACAATAGCCGTCGCAAATTGTGAATTGTTTTTGCGTGAATCGAAACGCATGGTCGGACGCACGCGTGTAAAATTCACCCGTCCAGACAATTCTTTTGGCTGTCCATGAACACTGACGGCTTGGCGGCAATCGGTCGCCGAGCATCTATCACTTCGAAGCAGTCGGACAGACCAGACGTGAGATCACTTCCCCGCTTATGTCGGGCGCTCGGGGCGCCCAGAACAGAAACGTCGAGCCGGTGGTCAGTGAGAAATCGGCTTCCGCTCGATCGCTGCACGTTGAACCGTGTGCATGTCCTGCCCAAGGAGATCGTCATGAAGAACGCTAAGGCTCAGGTCGCTTCGGTTCGCAATGGTTTCACGTTGGTTGAGCTCCTCGTTGTAATCGGGATCATCGCCCTGCTGATCTCGATCCTGCTGCCGGCCTTGGGCAAGGCCCGGGCGTCGTCGGCCAGCATCAAGTGCCAGAGCAACCTCCGGTCGATGGGCCAGGCGTTGATGCTCTACACCAACGCCAACAAAGGGTGGATCCCTCACTGCTTCGGTCCTGACAACTACGCGACCAAGTCTGACAACTTCGATGACTACCTCGCCAAGTACATGCCCGGTCAGCAGCACGATAATGCGACTGGCGACCGGTTTCTGGAGTCGGTCTTCCTCTGCCCCAGCCGGGTGATCACCGACCTTCACTGGTCTGAGATCACCTACGCCAGCAACCGGGGAGCGTTTGCATTCAACTGGGACGGGAACCAGAAGCTCAAGAAGATCACGAAGATCAAGCGCACCAGTGAGGTGATCGCAGTCGCCGATGCCAACCAGGCGTTCCCGACTGGCGGGTCCTGGGTCTACTTCGATCTCGCCGCCTATTACGAGCCGGCCGTGCCAAATCCGGGTCAAAAAATCGTGGCCAACAACCCGGTGGGTGGGAACAGTGACATTCCGTGGAGCGCCACGGGTCTTCGGTACCGCCACCACGAGCGGAAGCGAAACGTCGACGGATTTGCCAACGCCGTCTTCTTTGACGGGCACTGCGAGGCCGTTCGGGCCAACTCGCTGCAGGAAAAGAACATTGCAGTGTCCTACTAGCCAGTCGACCGCACCCGCATAAGACCTTCAGCCGGCACCGCTGCGTCGGTGCCGGTCATCGCCTCGAACATGGCGGCGAGGTTCGGGTACTGGAGCACCAGATCGGCTCATCCGTCGGGCATGACCGCCTAGCCAACAGCAGGGACGCCAAGATCTGCGCCACTCCAATCCTGATTGAGGCGGCATGTCTGCAACCGCCTCAACCCAATGGTTCCAACCCTGCCGGAGATGACCCGCACACCACGTGCCGATGTCCCCAGCCGACGCATCGGGAGCGCCCTCGGCATATTCGAGACCGGAGCCAGTAGGGCAGCTGACGCCGACGAGGCGCCGAAACACGTCAGTGCGACCTATGCCCATCGGGTAACGGAACAAAGCAAGAACGCGGTCCAGCCTTGCTTGGAAGTGATTGGTCGTGCGTAAGCACTGTGACGGCAATTCCTCGCGCATCGGAATGATCTCATGCGACGCCGTCTTGCTGTTACGACGCGTATCGCAAGCCAACCGCTCAGCAAGAGAGGTCGACGCCGATCGGTTCAGGCACCGCTGACACCGATGGGAATCAAGCCAGCTGATAGCGTGTCCTAGCCGCTCGAACTGAAGTGATAACGAGTCGAAGCCCGCGTTGTGAGTAGCACCTGCGTGACCAGCATTCGCCATATACCGGCGCTATTGTCGATCGCACACGGGCGCTGTGTCGGCGTCACGTCAGTCTTCCGATCGTTCCACCACGATCGACTGCTGCGCAATCGCAAGGTTGTCGTGCTTGTCCTTCACGTACGCGTAGATCTTGATGACTCCGGGGTGGTCGGGAACCTTGATCTCGTAACCCGCGGCACGTGACCCGCGCGATTGCAGGTCGAGGATCTCATCGCGCTCTTTTCGCGTGGTCCCGCTCGCACGACGGTTGAATCGGAAGGAGATCTCGAGGGCGTCTTTCGACCCCTGAGTCGTCAATTCGATCGGCAACCACTGCCCGACGCGCGCAGCGTTCTGGCTGGCCTTGAACGAGGTAATCGCTGGAAACCGGGCCGCCGGCTCGCGGTTCCGATATGCTTTGTAGATCCCCCAGTAGGCGGGCCGCGTCAGGCCCGCCACTCGCGTGCTGAGCCAGACGGCGGCGTGGTCGTCGTTGTCGCCGTAATGAAACACGAAAGCGCCCAGGCACATCGGCTGCGGCCGAATCCACTCCCTGTAGCCCGTCGCGATGGCGTCATATTTCTCTTTGTCGTTGGGCTCGATTTCCAGGCCATTCTGATCTTTGGGCGCGTCCCACTCGCCGCGCACGCCGAACTCGCTGATGAGGTACGGTTTCGTCATGCCCATGCGTTTGTGTTCGCCGTCAAGTACGCCGGCGCCTGGACCGTACACGTTCGTGCCGTACACATCGACGTCGGCGGCGTGGTCCGCCCAATACTGCCAGCCGATGGTCCATGCCTCTACGGACATCACGGGATGGTCGCGATCAATCGCCTTGATCTCACGGCAGAGGCTGCCGAGAAACTTCGCATATGCGAGTTTTGCGGGCTCGGTGGCGATGTTCAGGATCACCTCGTTGCCGACGCCCCACATCAGCAGCGCCGGATGATCTTTGAATCGTTGCACTGTTGCCAAGGTTCGATCCAACTGCGCTTGCCGTCCGGCTTCGTCGCTTACCCAATCGAAACTGTCGTCACCCTCGGCGCCCGGGCGCCCATGTCTCAACCACAGGCCGAGAACGACCTTGATGCCGTGCCGTTCAGCGGCGTCGAGCAAGAGTGCAGACCGTTCCTCAGTGTCCCAAGTGCGGATCGCGTTGACACCGAGAAACTTCAAGTCCTTGAATGCCGCGTCGAGACGGTCCGGATCATCGATGCTGACGCCGAACGTCACGCCCTGCACCTGAAATGGGCGTCCATCGACAACGAGTGAAGCCTGGCGGTCGCGCACCGTGACTTCAACGCGGCCAGCCCGGGCGGTCGCGGTGATGAACGGAACAGTCAAGAGCATGGCCATCGTCGTGCTGCGGAACATGGTGTGGAACCTTTCGAATCATCCCTTGTGCCCCCGTGGCGATGAATCAGTGGCGGCGATTACTCGTAGCGAATGTCGTCGAGAAAAAAGATGACGGGCTTGCCTTGGCCGGCGACCACCCAGCCGAACCCCGTCTTGATGCGAGTGAGGTCCTTGCCCTCGAGGTCAATCGCGTACTGCTTCCAGTCCTTTTCGAGTTGCTGGTCTTTCAACTCGGCGTTCGCGGTGTCGTGAAACGGCTTGTCCTTGCCGATGTAGCCAAAGCCGAAGCTGACGACCTCTCCACCTTCGGCGCCTCGAGCCCAGAACGTGAGCTTCTTAGCGCCGGTCAGGTCGACGCCACCATCGACGTCGCCCCAATCGTTAATCGGACTTTGCGCAACGATTCCGCCGAATCCACTCGGACTCTTAAACTCGCACTTCATGCTCGTATTGCCCGAGTGGGGGTTCGCAGAGTCCTTGTCGTCCATAGCAACCGAGGCACCATCGCCCATCCAGCCCGACCAGACGTAGGGCGCGTCAACCAGGTCATCTTCAAACACGGGCAGTGGCATGGTCCCCTTGCGGGCGGCAGCGATGGCTGTCCAGGCCGTCAAGAAGCCGATCAGCGCCGCGCACACGAATGTTAGCTGGATTTGCTTGTTCATAGTTCAGGAGCGCCGCCGACCGGCGGCGCTTTCCCATTTTCCCGGTGCCATCTCCAGAAGCTGGCGACGACTTGAAGCTTCCAAATTTTACTGACTCGTCATCCTGCCGTACCCCGAAGGGTCTCCTTGGTTCCGGATGACGATCAGGGTTGTTTAAGAAGCTCTTAGTAGGTCCACGCGACGTTTTTTTCCTGGACCGTCCGGAGGCGCATCGACTCCGCGTGCCCGTCGAAGAACACGGCGTTCGCGGACCCGTCCTTGTTTCGGTTTCGTTCGAAGTGCCGATACCGGAGGCCGGTCGGCCCCATGCCGTCGGTGTTACCGAGGATTGGGATGGCGCGGCCTGGCTGCGGGCCAGGGACGGGGCTGGTCGGCTTGTGCCACGTGTCGTTCAGGTCATCCAGGTAGACCCACGAACCGCCGTCGCCAAACGCTTGATTGTTGTCGCCGATCGCGATCACCTCTGAAGACCGCCTGATCTTGACGAGCTTAACGTAGGCAACCGGCCCACCCCAGTTGAACACGAACGGACCCGGCAACGCGCCGTAGTGGATCGCCATGTCGACGGTGGTGGTGAGGTTGAGCGTGGCAGTTGGGCAGAGGAACACTCGGGCAGCATGGGTGGCCCTCCCCGAGCTGTTCGCGGCATTGCCGGGCAGATACTTGGAGAGCAGGTCGTCATAGCAGTCATTGGGATTGCCACCAGGCCCGTACCCGTGCGGCAGGGAGCCCTTGTTCTCATTCGTGTACATCAGCAGCGCGATCCCCATCTGCTTCAGATTGCTGAGGCAGCTCGCGTTCTGGGCCGACTGCTTCGCCTTCTGCAGCGAGGGCAAGAGGATCGAAATCAGCAGTGCGATGATACCGATGACCACCAGCAGCTCGACTAACGTAAAGGCATGCTTCCTTGACATGATGCTCTCCTTGGCCATGTCGACAGTGCGGCTGTCGTCGACGATGATGACAACGAATGAAATGACGTATCAGTAACTATTATGCTTGTAATCGGTCGACTTGCCTTTCTCCATGCGACCTTCCGGTTTACGCTATGCGCACAGTGGGGCCACCTTGGTTCACGAAGTTTCCCGAGGGCATGGCTGAGCTGCCAGACGAAAAGAACCTCTTGGGGGCGGCCCCGCCCTGATTCTCAGATTTCGCACCGCGGCTTTAGGGGTTCAAATCAGTTCGCTCACCTGGCTGGATCAATCGCTAAGGGCTTTACCCTTCAGTTCTCGCAACGCGCATACGGTAACAAGTCCGTCGCCGCGAGATTTTGCGCGGCCAGCGGGCCAGTCGCTACGCCCCGCTCAGCTTAAGAACGCCTCAGGAAGATGGTTCGCTTGCACTAACTTGTCGAGTTTGTGCGCATAGCGTAAATCGCGTTTCGCGAATGGTAAGGCCTTCGACATTTTATGGCGTATGTTAGGACCGTGCGTTGAGGAAGGAGCGGAGGAGCAGGGCTTCCTCAGCGCGATGATCAAGTCTCTTTAGTATCAAGTCACGCCGACAGCAATTAGTGCAAGATTCGCCGTTCGTCGAACGCATCGGAACTTGATCCGATCGCGCGGGCGTCGTTCGTCGATCCGTACGGCACTATCTGAGGCATTTTGGAGGACGAGGCCATGTCGAAGCTTATTGATCGTTCATTTGGGCCGGGTCGCTGGCCAATCGGGCACCGTGCGGTACGCGCCGCGGCGGCGGTGGCGGTGGTGGCGATGGTCGCTGCCCATGCCTCGGCCGAGACGTGGGATAACACGAGCACCGATTTCGATTGGGATACACCGACCAACTGGAATCCGGACACCGTACCGGGCTCGGGTTCAACGGCGACGTTCTCCAGCAATGCCGCGGGCGTGATCGGTACGATCGACCTGGAAGGACAGGCCCAGAGCATCGACGCGCTGCAATTCACGCACGGCTCAGGGCTGTACACGATCGGCACCGCGATCGGCGATGGCTCGCTGACGCTCAATCAACTGACGAAGACCGGCGGTGGGAACCTTACCATCAACTCCGGATTGATCGGAGCCGGGTCGGCGCTGACGCTGAACGTCAGTAACCAAACCACAACGATCGCTGGCACAGTGACGGCTACGAACCTCACAAAGGGTGGCGACAACACGCTCGTGCTGTCCAATCTTGGCAACGCGATCAGCGGCACGCTGACGGTCGGCTCAGGCACGGTCGACGCTCGCGGCGTTGGCTCGCTCGGGCCCGCTGGAAGCGCGGCCATCGCGATGTCCGGTGGTACGCTCAGCCTTCGCAGCACCAGCGCCACGCCGAATCCGCTGGTGTGGGGCAACAACGTCACGATCACCGGCAACGCGTCGATCAACGTGGACGCCGCACCGAGCACCAGCGGTTCGGGAATCACGCAGCGCCTGGGCAACTTGTCGATCGGCGGCCAGCAATTGAGCTTTGGCAACGGCAGCAACCAACGCCTGTCGTTCGTCGGAACGACGCTTAGCGGTAACGCGACGTTTTCCAACGCGGGCGGCATCAGCCTCGGCGCGTTGGACGACGGCGGCGTCGCTCGCACGATCACCGTCACCGGTGGCAGCAGCAACAACGGCGGATTCAACCTCGATACGGCGGCGGCAAGCCTGACGGCGGGCGGCACCCTGAACGTGGTGAACGGCGCGACCGTCTCCCTTGCGACGGCAAACGCGTGGAACTCGACGATCAATGTCACCGGCGGAACCGTCAACTACAACGTCAACGACGCGCTGGCAAACGGGTCGGCCGTCAACGCCATCGGCACCAGCACGGGTAGCAATACCGTCGGTCAGGTGGTGGTGAACAGCGCGGTCAGCAGCTTTGGCAACGACACGGTCTCCATTGCTTCGGGCAACGTCCTTCAAATCAACTCTAATGCGGCGACGGGCCTGACGCGCGGCTCGAACCTGACGTTGGCTCCTGGTGCCATCGTCTCCGAGACGGCTGCCAACCAACTCACAGCCGGCACACCCATCGCCAACCTCGGCACGAGCAATGACCTCATGCTTGGGCTGTCCAACGGCATCACGCAGAGCGTGACCGTCGGCAACGCGGGCGGCACGACCCCCTGGATGGGCATCAGTACCGATGCGTTGAGCGACCGCCAACTGAACAGCGGCAGCGTGATCACCGTCGCAGCGGGCGCGTCGCAATTCACGCTCCAAGGTGTGAACAACCGCGTGTTGGCCATCGCGTCCGGCGTCACGATCAACTCGGCCAGCGCATCAACAGCCAACCTCGTCGGTCGCATCAATTTGAACAATAGTACGGCCGGGGCATACAACAACGTGACGTTGCTCGCCAAGGCGGCAACCGCCAACTCGGCGGGCAGCGAGGTGACGCTCAACCAGAACGCCGGCTCCCTCCCCGGCGCCGTGGCACTCAACGTTGAGGGCGCCAATGCAATCGGTCTGAATCCGGCGCGGATCACCTCCATCACCAACGGAGCGATCAACGGCTCGATCAACGTGCAGAGCGGCGCAGCGAGCAACCTCCCGGGCGGGCAGGTGACGTTCGGCAACAACAATCTCTTCAACACCACCACGCAGGGGACCGTTACCGTCAACGTGGGCGGGCTGGTGAACATCACCCAGCAGCAGGCGATCAACAATGGACCGGGCTCCTCGGTCAACGAACTCGTGCTCGCGACCGATGCAACCAAGCCTTATCAGGGTCCGATCGTTCAGGTTAACACCGGTGGCCTGAACGGCACCGGACAGATTGCCCGCACTGGCACGGGTGCCGTGATCTGGCAGCTGGGCCAGTCAGGTGCGCTCAGCGGTGCCCAGCTAACCCCTGGCACAATCCAGGCTGGGGACATCGTTCGGTTGAGCGCTGACAATATCACGAACCTCAGCAACGTCACCGGCGCCGCGATCTACGAAATCATCAACGATCGCAACGAGAGCACCAACAACAGCAATATCAACCTCAACGGAGGCATGCTGGTCACCGACCAGAACAACCGCGTCGTGGCGACGACGGGCGGCATCAATGTTGGCTCAGCTGGCGGGACGTTCGGGGCACCCAACGCCGGCTCGTTCCGGATCAGCGCGCCGGTCCTGGCGGCCGGCAATGCACTGACGCTCGGCGTCAACGCGGTAATTGATCCGATCCAGCAGAACAGCGCGACGAAGATCAAGGATGGCCTGATCCGTTTCAACACCGACGGCGCTGCTAACACCGTCACGGCCGGCTCGGTCACCCTCGCGGTGGGTTCCGCCGAGTTCACCAGTGGGGCCAACTCGATCGGCAGCTACACCAGCAACAGCACCGGCAAAACCTTCGCGTCAAACGGCACGACAGGATCGGCGTTGGGCACGGCGAGCGTGCTGATGAACGCGGGCATCCTCGCCACGGGTGGAAACGGGTCATCGACCGGCACGCTTGCCGGCCTCGTCTCGGCCGGATCGGGTGCCCATACGTTCGCGCCCGGAGACCTCGGCGGCATCGGCACCCTCAATCTGGCGGCGGCCGGTAGCTCGCTGTCGCTCAACGGACTGTCGACGTTGCACTTCGACATCAACGGAACCACTGAGGCCAGCGACCTGCTGGTGCTCACGGGCACGTTGGACATCAGCGGCGGCACGCCGAGCATCGCGCTGCAGACGTTCGGTGGGACGCTGGACAGCGAGACCTATACGCTCGCTACGTTTGCGGATTCCGCCATCAACCAAGGCAGCTTCAATCTGCCGGCGGCGCCGTTCGGTTATGCGTGGTCGGTGTCGTCAACCGGCATCCAGTTGACCACCGCCGCCGTTCCCGAGCCGTCGGGTCTCGGGCTTCTGGCCCTGGGCGCGGCCCGGTTGCTCAAACGACGGCGCGCGACGCGATAGTCGGTGGCCATCTAGATTTGCGCCCCAGCGTTCTCCTCGGCCTGACGGTCCACCCGTCAGGCCTTTTTTTATTGCTGTTGGGCGAATCCCGTCCGACACGAACGCGACGGGCGTCCTCCGAACGCTCGGCGTCGTTTGCGAGACGGACACGTTGTATTGCGATACGGCCGCGAGGTGCCATCGTGGCCGCGCTGCGTAAGGAGGCCTACAGGCGGGTCGGCTTGGCCGCCGATCTCACGTGGGTCCCATACAGTCGGCGAAATTCGATCGGGCTGATGCCGGTTTCCCGGCGGAAGACGGCCGAGAACTTGGACGCGCTCGGAAAGCCACTTTGAAGCGCGACGTCGATGGCCTGTAGATCCGTGCTGACCAGGAGCGTCTTCGCGTTCGCCAGACGTGTCCGCAGAATTTCGTTTCGCGGCGTACGACCGAGCAACGTGGCAAACTTTCGCTCCAACAGGCGTCGCGAAATCATCACGGCCTCGGCGACGTCGCCAACCTCAATGGGAGCCGAGGAGCGGCGTCGAATAAAGCGGATGGCAGCCACGAGATCGTGATCGTCGATCGCCAGGACATCGGTCGATTGGCGGACTGCGATCCCGCCCGGCTTTACCTTGATCTCCCTTGTCGGCGCCGCCACCGTCCCACCCATCAAGCGGTGCAGGAGCTCGGCGCCTTCGTATCCCACCCGCCTTGCCGAGCCCATAATGCTCGACAGTTCCGGCGTCGCAAAGCCGCACTCCAGCAGGCTGTTGTCGACACCGAGGATCGCAATGTCTTCCGGCACTCGCGTCTGCAGGAAGGTACATGCGTTGGCGCAGAGCATGGCCGCGCGATCGTGCGCCGCGAACAACGCGACCGGTTTGGGAAGTTCAGCCAACCATCGCGTGATCGGACCGGTGACCGCGCGCGCGACGAGTTCGCCATGATCGGCCTCGAACGACGCCGCGTCGTATCCGCTCTGCCTTAGCTGTTGGCGATATCCTAACAACCGCTCGTCAGACCAATCCGTGCCGCGATATCCAGCAAACGCGAAATGACGAAATCCGCTCTCGAGAAAATGCGTTGCTGCGATGCGACCGATCGCGAGATTGTCGGTCGTAACCCGTGGCACGCCAGCCATCACCGGTCCGCCGATTTGGACGGTGGGCACATTCAAGCGATTGATCAGTCCAAGCCAATCGCCATCGGTGTTGCTCACCAAGATGCCATCCGGCGCCCAAGACGTGGTCGACGCGACCGCTATCTCAAATGATGGGTATACTTCCAACACCCATTTGGCCCCGCCTTTCACGAATTCCTGCACGCCCATCACGACGTCGCCGAAATAGCCGACCGTGGGGGGGAAGAAGAGCCCGATTAGCAAAGGCGAGCTAGCCATTCGTGGTGCGATCAAAAGTGCCGAAGCCTGCGCGTTTCGTAACCCGCGGCGGACATCGACGAGTAGCACGCGTTGACATGTGCGCTCAATTGTCGTTGCCGTACTGACAGGCGTCAAATCAAAATGCGGTTGCTCGACGTCCACATGCTGTCTTGACGTTGTGATAGCCAGGCGTGCGCAACGACGGTAAGGTGACACGCTTGTGTAGCACGCGAGCGATCGCACGATGGCGGCCTAAAATGCGATCATGCATGTCGATGCGATAAGCTCGAGTCGGCACCTGTTGGCAATACGGCGGGGCCTCCCACCCTACAGGGCGCAACTTTCCAATGCCGGCTCCCACCGCTGAAACCTCAGGCGATCTGCCGTGCCACCAGTGCGGGTACGACCTGCGCGCCCACCCGCATGACGGCAAATGCCCGGAGTGCGAGGCGTCCGTCGCCGAATCGGTGCGAGTGACCGCGATACCCGGCCGCCCGTCTTGGCGGAACAGTGACCCGCGCTGGCGGCGGCGGGTGCTTGCCGGCACGTGGACCCTGGTGCTGTTGCCGCTCGTGGACATGCTGAACACGCTCGGGTGGGCTAAGAACGTGCCCGTCCCCACCGTCTTCGACTACCGGCACACCGTCCGCACGCTGGACGACACCCTTCTTTGCAGCGGCATGGACGTGTACGAGCCGCTTGTCTTCTGCATCGGTGTGGCGCTGCTATGCTCGAACGAGCGCGGGCGACGCCCCAGCACGCTGGACTGGACGCGTCGCTGGGGTGTCCTATGCAGTTACGTCGTGCTGCTGCTCAGCGCCGCTCAGGTGCTCTTCATCGTCGCACTGGTCCTGCTCGGCATCGCCGCGCTCTTGCAGAGCATGCCGCCGAAGTATCAGCCGGGCACTACGGAGTTATTCGTTGACGTAAGCACGGCCAACCTTCGGTACGGGCCCCACCCGCAGGAAATCGCGAGCCTCGTGCTTGTAGCATTCTCCTCGATCGCGATCCTGCTGGCCTGCGTCCCGCTCTTCGACGCCCTGCGCAGCAGCGGCCGAAAGGCGTTCGCCGCCGTCCTCCTCGTTCCGCTCGCGTTGTTCGCATTGGTTTACGTCGCGCAGGTCGGTTGGTCCATCGTGAGCGACCCACGCGTGGGGTCGCAGGAATTATTCGGTTACCAGACCTACTTCTGGCCCGAGTTATTGATCGCGACGTTCACCGGTCGTCAGACGGACTGGAGCGCGTCTGGATCCGTCGTGAGCCCGCTCGTAGAAACGACGAAATGGTGCGTCCTCTTCGTGACCGCCGTCTGGTTGACCGCTGGCCTGCTCCTGACAAGGTGGCGGGGCCGGAAAACGCCGGCCGCGTAACTTCTACCCATTCGGACCCCTTCAGCAGGTGGCGATGCCCGCAACGACCTTCCCTGTGAGACGGGCGTGCTGGCTGGCGGGACCTGCGACGTGCGAGGTCCCCTACCTGTAATTACCGGGTTGGCGGGCGGAAGGGGTTAGGAAGGTGGGAAAAATTCTTGGCCAGTGACCTGGCACAACGGTAGGCTCCTGGTGCGGGACTGGGGGATGGGGAGCGTTCCCTGCTACCTGGTCCGCATTCTAGATCATGATCTTATGTCACCCGAAGACCAGCCGCCGAAGCCAATTCTGATTCATCCTGCTGCCAATGAACGTGGGATGACCGAGCTGCACTTTGCTGCTTACTGCAATGATGCCGAGGCGGTCGCCTCCCTCTTGAACGGCGGTGCCACGGTGGGGCATAGGCCGCCCCCTGCCTCCTCCCGCCCCGCTCGCCATCCCGGCCGAACAGGAAACAGCCCAAAACCAGCCCGAAACGAGCGAACCCCGCTAACTCGGTTAACGGGGTTTGCCAAAGAGATTTTACCCGTACCATCATCGCAGCCGCCGGTTCCGATCGGCTTGGCCGCCGCACTGTGGGTAGTGCGCGATGGGCGGCGGCGGCCAACACGATTGGCTGGTTGTCTACAGCTGGATGCTGTCGGGCCGAACGTCAGTCACCGGAACGTCGCAAACCCCCACACTGATCGGTCGGCGGCGTTGCGGCCGTTGCCGCTCCACATGAACTGGCGCAGACGGCGGTTGCCATCGGCGCTGTCGTCGACGGCGAGATCGAAGCGGACCGTCTGGCCCGGCTGGGGCGTGAAGCCGAGCGTCGCGAAGGGGATGGCGGCCTGCAGGCGGTAGCCGGCACCATTCACGTTCGGCGTCACCGCGACGTTCGTCGTGTCGGGCTGTCGGTCGGCCTGAACGAAGTGCCACTGCGACTGGCCGTCCACCTGCCCCGCGCTCAACAGCACCTGGTGATCGCCGAATCCCAGCGGGCCACCGGCGTCCGGGTCGCGCGAACCGATGAACAGCTCGACGCCATCCCCCTTCCAGATCGGCTTGCCGGTCTGCAGGTTCTGCATCGGTGTCGGATCGACGACGTCGACGAGCACGTGCAGGAACTGATCGTCGTAACAGAGTCGAAACGTCGCCTCCACGCCGCCGGAGTCGGCGCCCGAAACCATGCGCTGGCTTGAGATCGGCTCGCCCGGAACCCCCGGATAACCGCTGGTCGTCCCATCAAGTTGTACCGGCCCGACCGCCCGCCCAATGCTTACCGAGCGGCTGGCGGTCGCGCTGACGACGAACCGCGGGTCGTCCCATGCGAACGCCTCGCGCTTGCCCAGCACGACGTCGTACACCGTGTGGTTCGTCTCCATCATGTGGGCGAGCATTGGCCGGTACGGCCGGTCGCTCGTCGCGATCAGTCCCGTGTTGAAGTTCTCGCCGCTCAGCCCCTCGTGCGCACGGCCGAGGACCGACTGGTCGACCGTCTCGAACCAGGTCGACCCGATCACGAACCCGGTCGCCGCGGTCTGCTCGACGTAGTTGCGGTAGCCCAGCCCGCGCATCGCCTGCGTCTCGACGCTCTTGGCGGGGCCGGGCACGCCCGACTCCTGCGGGCAGCTGTAAAAGTACTCCGACAACAGCAGCGGTCGTCCCGACCACGCGTGGACGTTCTTCAGGAACGCGTGGTCGATGCCGTACGTGTAATAGTTGACCGACATCACGTCGAGGTACTTGCCTGCGATCTCCAGCAAGCGCCGGTCGCTGGTGGTGGCGGTGAGGAACCGGTTGCCCAGCAGCATGTGATTCGGGTCGTGCCGGCGGAACGTGTCGGCGATCAGCTTGTAGTACGTCTCGAAGAAGTGCTCGACCATGGCCTGCAGGTCCGCCGCGGCCACGGCCGTCTTCGGGAACAGGTTGGCATCGGGCAGTTCATCGAACGAAGCGAACGTGGTGCCCCACGCTTTATTCAGCGCGTCGATCGACTTGTACTGCTCCTGAAGCCGACCGACGAACTCGCGTTTTACCGCATGCGAGCCGTCGAGCTTGGCGATCAGGCGCGGCACCTCTTCAAAGTGCGGCTCATTGTTGATGAAGTACCCGATCAGCACCTGCTCGCTCGCCTTGGGCGCTAAGATCTTTGCGAACGAAGCATCCATCGCAGCGCGGTTCTTTTCGTCGAACGGATCGAAGACGTGTTTGAGCTCCTTAAACATCGTGACCCCGTGCCACGTGATCGGCAGCGAGATCATGTACGGGTACTTCAACCGCTTGCTGGCGGCGGACGGTCCACTGAAGGGCCCGCCGGCGTTGAAGCCCCACTTGCGCAGCCGCTCGACCATGCGGGTCTGGTAGGAGTCGCGGTCGTAGGGTTTCCCGTACTTCCTGATCTGGTTGGCCAAATGGAACGAGAAATTGTCGGTGCCCCCGTCCTGGTACGCCGTGCGGAACGGTCCGTCGGCCGGCGGTAGCCATTCGAACACGCTCTCGGGTCGGCCCTTCACGCGCACCCAATCGTCGCCGGGCGCGTACACGCAGACGCCGAGCATGTAGTAGAGATTCCCATCCGGGCTCACGAGGTGCCAGCGGTCACCCTTCTGTTCGACGTGGAAGAATCCGGTCTTCTTCAGGCCCAGCGCCCCGCCGCTGCCGGGCAGGCCGCCCCACGGATCGCGCGCAGGCGGGTTGATGGCGTCGTAGTACGCCTTCTCCCGTTCCACGTCGGCCATCAGGTCCGCCTCGTCGCGGACCTTATCGGGGTAGTCCATCTGCGTGTTCTGACCAAAGCGATCGACGGCCGGCGAAGCGGGCGACGTCGTCGGCTCGGCGCCGAACGCAGGACCAACGAAGCCGAGCAAACAAACGGGCAACAGGGAACGGCGCAGGGGGGACAGGAATGTCATATTGGCTCCGAAACGTGGAATGGGCGTCTCGCCCTTGCAGTTAAGTGGGAGGAAAGCCGGATCTGTGCCAGTCGGGCTAGCCGGCCGCCGAAGATGAACTGGAACTTCTGACATCGCCGGCCGCATGGGCGAGACACCCATGCGGCGGCGGAAGTCGATGTACCGGGCGGCTACTTGGCCAGTTCCAGCCGCCGCTTGATCGCCGACAGGTTGGCTTCGCGGACACGCTCGAGGAGCGGCCACTTCGGGCGGTCGGTTGTGTCGACCATTCCGAAAGCCCAATGCTCGCCCCGGGTCAGCTGCTGGTTTGGCTCGCCGGCGTCGCGGCCGGTAAGCGCTTGGTCGCGGTACTGGAACCATTCCACACCGACGATGTGTGGGTTCGACGATGTCGCTTCCAACCACTTGGCGTACAGTTCACCCGCCTCGGCCTCAGAGTAAACGGCCGAACTGTTGGCGGCGTAGCCCTTGGCGAAGATGGGGAACGAAAACTCGCCGATCAACGCGGGCTTGCCGGTTTGCTTGATCAACTTCAGCAAGTCCGGCTTCTGGAATTCACGGTCGTAGTAGTCGAACCCGACGACGTCGACGTGTTTGGCCATCACGTGCCAGTCTGCCTCCGACTCCCACCATCCGTGCACAATCCAGAAGCCGAAGTACAGGTGGTTCGGGTCGATCTCCTTGAACGTGCGGTAGACGAACCCGTAGTACGCGTCGGCGAAGAACAGGCGCATCGCTTCGATGTCGGCTGCAGGGGCCTTGGCGTTGGTGGCGGATTCGAGATCGGCGATCGTCGTCACCGCGGGCGGCAGCTGCCACGCCTTGGCCAGCGCCGCGACGTCACCGTCGTAGCGCGTCTTCAAGGCGTGCGCGATGATGGCCTTCTTCGCCGGCAGCGTCGCGGGCTTGGCCAGGATCGCAGTGATCTCCGAACGTAGGACGATCTCCTCGTGCTCGTTGCCCAGCGACCAGCCGACGACCGTCGGATCGCCCTTCTGCGGCTCAATATTTTTGCGGATCGTCTCGCGGAACTGGGATTGTACTTCGACGTCGAAGATGTCGGGCATCTTCACGATCTTCGGCACACCGCTGCGCCGCACGACCGGTTGGCGCGGCAAACCCGGGCGCGTGTCGCCGGACCACTTGGCGACACCACAGAAGCCCCAGTGACGAATGCGCTCCTCGAGCGAGTCCATGTGCTGCTCGGCCCAGTCGGCCTGGCCGTACTTGCGGATCAGGTTCGCGATTGGGAACGAGAATCCACGTTCGGTCCAGGCGTCGGCGAACTGACCTTCGCGCGGGGGAAGCCATTCGTAAAGGAATTCACGCCCGCCGGTGAACGTGCGCTCGAATACACCGGGCGCAGTATCGACACCCGTGTAGAAGACCGGATTGCCTTCCGGCGAGATGAGGAAGTCGAACCCGTTGCGCCGCGCGATCTTGTAGAACCCGGTCGGCTCTTCCTTCCACGGCGAGGCGGTGTACCCGCCGTAGGCGTCGCGATCGGTCGGCAGGCCCCATTGGGCATATCGTTCGGCCTCTTCATCGGCAAACGCCTTGAGCTGCTCATCGGCCGTCACTTTCTTGTCCCAGTTGGCATGGACGGCTTGACCGTACCGATCGACGAACGGCGCGATTTCCGAAATGGCCGGCGCGGGGACCACACGGAACGTGGTCTCGATCGTCACGCTGTCGCCGGTGTTCAGGGACACTGGCAACCGGGCGGGTGCTTGCGGGTCGAACAGGAATAGTGGCAGGGAAGTCGCGTCCGGGTCGGGCAGATCGGCCGATATCGTCTGATCACCGGCCAAAATCTTCAGTGCCGACACGCGGACGACAAACTCCGGATCACCGGTGATGGCCTTGTACGGCAGACCAGAGACGACGTCGGTTTCCTCACCGGCCTTGGGAATGAACCCACCGGGGCTGACCGCGACGGACTTCCCATCGATGAAGAGTTCCGCTTTCGACGGCGAGATGACGGCACGCACGCGATAGTCGTGGCCTGGCTTCCACGGGCCGTCCTGCGACAGGAACCGCCAGGACTTGCCATCTCCGACTTGCAGATTGAGCTTGAGCTTGTCAGCGGGAATGTTGCGCGTGTCGGTGCTCGTCTCCAGCAGCAGGTTAAAGCCGCTCTTGGCGCTCCAGCTCTGCAGCATGGCCAACTGGTAGCGATATTTGCCGGCCGGCTTGGCGACCGGGGCGGCGGTGTCGGCCGGTTGCTGCTGGGCGTCCGTGGGGAGGGCCGGGAGGGCGAGGAACGCCGGGAGTAATAACAATGGTAGCAGTCGGCGGGGATGGCGCACGGGGGGAACTCCTGGATTTTCGAGTTACGATACGACCCGCGGCGGAACGCACACGGGTCGAACGAAGCTGGCGTACGGAGCTGATGCTGGCGACCGACGGTCGCGAAGGGTTCGCGACCGTCGGCGGTGGCCAGCGCGGTCGCTAGTAGTGCACGCCGTGATAGTTGTCGAAGTCGACGAAGATCCCGCGGCGCGGACGATACGCGTTCCAAGCCGCCCCGTAACCGCTCGACCCGTAGATCATGCAGGTGCCCGTACCACCGTCGATCCCGTCGCCGTAGTTGGCTTTATAGACACTGAATGGGACGATCGAGACGGAGCCATCAGCGAAGTACACATTGACGTTCTTCGCAAAGTGCCCGTGCGCCGACGTCTGACCAATGTTGGTGTTGTTCGCCGGGATGAAGTCTGACGCCAACGCGACGCCCGACTTCATCCGCGAGAGCTTCACGGGGCCTGGCTGAACCGTGCGGTAGTCTTCGCCACCACCCGCGATCGAGTCACCGTAGTACGAATAACGATATCCACCCGCACCGTTACCGACCCAAGTGTTCATCGGGCGCAGGCTAAAGCCAATCGACGTCCGGGTGCCGGGCCTGAACGGGAACGGATTCTCCGAGGTGGCATATTGGAATCTGGGCATCGACTGCAGTGGGCAATAGTACGTCTTGATGTCCTTCGAAACCTGCATTAACGCGTCGCCGAGCGGCGAGAGCACGTTCGTACCCGCGGTCGTGCTGAAATCAGCGGCGACCAAACTCGTCTGGCTGGCGGTGCCCGAATAGCTCGACAGCGGCGCATAACCCTTGTTTTGCGACGCGTACATCTGCAGGGCCATTCCAAGCTGACGGAGGTTGCTCCCGCAGGCGATCAGGTTGGCTTGGAAGCGCGCCTTGTTCAGCGACGGCAGCAGGATCGAGATCAGCAGCGCGATGATGCCGATGACCACCAGCAACTCGACGAGCGTGAAACCGACCAGTCCATGATACTGGGGGTGGCACTTGGCACCTTGAAGACGTGAACGATTCATGACGACCTCCGTATACCCTCGGAACCGAGGGGTCACTCGACGACAGGACCCCAGCACGGAACGAGTGGTGAAATGTTGGTTTGACCATCTACTTAAATCGATCAGCAGCTGAACGCGCCGATCTGTAATGGACATGTTCATTTCCAGATGAACAGGCGACACTGAAACTATACAACAGGTCTCATAATGGTCAAGCAACATTTCAGATTGGACATGTTCACTGATTTCGCGGTGCGATCACTTCAGATGCGGCGTGCGGCAAGTAGATTATGCGTATTCTCGCGGGAACCGTCCGGCAAATAGCAGTCTGCCTTCCGGCCGGCGTGTGTTGGATCACGCAGGCACGGGACCATCGGTCGTACCGTCGAGAAGCGTGCAGGGCAAAATGGACGTCTTCTGCGGCAATTGTCCAGCAGCGGCCTCACGGGCTTGTTGTGCGAGCAGACGTCCCGTTGCTTCCAAGGGTAGCGCAACTGTCGTCACCGTTTGGCCTGGGAACCAACTAGCTTCGCGGGCGGCCTGATCGAAAACGATGACGGATAAGTCGCCGGGGATCATGAGGCCGACCTCGACGACCGCAAGCGTTAGCACGCGCAGCAGTGACGCGGATCCGACCACCACGGCGGTCGGCCTACGCCGGCGCAGGAAGCGGGCGAGCCGACCATCGTCTGTTTTACGTTCTTCCTGGTTGATCCAAAGGCACAGGTCTTCATCGGGATCGAGCCCGGCCTCGGTCATGGCCTCAACGTACCCCCGGTATCGCTCGAAGGCCCAAGGGGCAGGGACCATGTCCTGAATGAACGCGATCCGCTGATGCCCCAATCCGACCAACCGTTGCACCGCCAACTTCGCGCCACCGACGCCGTCCTCGCGGATTGTGGGTATTCCCATCCCGGCCAATCGGCTGCCCGTCAGCAGCACCGGTATTCCCATTGCCTTGGCCTCCGCCACCAGCATCGCCCACTCCTGGTGGGGCGACAGACAGGCCAACACGTCCGGTCGGATCTGCTCGAGCCGGCGGCGGACGTGTTCGATGCCCAATCCGCACCCGAGCAGGTCGATCGACAACCGCTCGGCTACCGCCGACTGTTCAAGTCCTTGGATCACCTCGAACGAGTACCAACTCCATCGCGGCCCCGCCGGATAGCCCAGAAGCAGGGCTAGCCGGACCAAACCCTCCACCGGCCCGACCGCGGCAGCGCCGTCCCTTGCCGCGGGCGCGGATCCCATGTCGCCGTCGTCGGACCTCCCCTTGCCCGTCCCCAACCGCGCCGCGGGATTGACGATGCGCGGCCCGACGAAGGTGCCCGTCCCTTGGCGACGCTCCAATAGTCCCTCACGAACGAGAAGGTCGAGCGACTTGCGCACCGTATTTCTCGATAAACCGGTGCGGCGAACCAACTCATGGTCCGACAAGAACAATTCCCCGGGCACCGCCTTCCCGTTCAGGATGTACTCCCGAAGTTGCTTCCGGAGCACTTCGAATGCGTTTCGTCCCGGGAGGGGCTCCGTCAAGATGAAATCTGCATTGGACATGTGCAGCTAATATACCACAGTTATGCCCATGTTGGTGGCCGAGTTTCTGAGTGATAGACAATTTCCAGCAGCATAGTCCAGCCAAATACTTTCACTATGCAGGCGACGCGCCCTCAGATGATGCAGTATTCCGCCCCATTTTCCCTCGACTCAAGCGATACGGTCGTTTCGGGCAGATCGAGACGACGCCGCAGAGCCGTCCTCATCCCGTTCGCACAATCCTCTGATCGCAGACAGCAATTGATGGACATGTCCAACACTGATTTCCGTTCCGAAAACGCCTATTTCATCCCAAGAGTAGACCGTTTGCGAGAATTCCTCCCTTCTTCTTTGCCCCTTGGGAAAGATGATGTATAGTTGCACTGCTACTTGTTCACTAACTCGTCGGCATGTTCATTATGTTGGTCGGCATTGGCGGTGACCGCGATCACTCCGCACACAGCTAACGACCGCAAGCATGAGAGTGGTGATTTCCCGTCCATGGGCTGAGGGTGGTCTTTCCCAGTGCCGAGATCGGCGGTCAGGCCAAAGGTCGGGCAGAGACACGGTCCCGGTAATGCGATGGAGGCGAAGGGACCAACGGGGCTGGAACGCCTTTGGTTCGCTTGTAGCGGCAACGCCCGGAACGCCACCACCGGTCACAATCTAGCGCGCTTTGCGAAGGAACAATATGACTGCCCCATCTGCCTTCCGGCACCATCAACCCACCGTCTGCGAATCGCTGGAGTCGCGCAGTTTGCTTGCCGCCGCTCCACTGTTTCTCGACTTCGGCGGCATCGCGAGTGAAGCTGCGACGTACACGTTCTCCGGCGCCTATAGCGCCAGCCCGGTCTCCCATACCACACCGGCCCACCAAGACATCGCAGGCGGTGGTGGCGCGGGCCTCAGCGGGTCGTTGTTCAACACGTACAACAACGTGGGCATGACCCATCGCGCCAGCGGCCTGAAGTTCGCCAACGGCGCCGCCGCAAACAACGTGACATTGACGTGGGGGCGGTCACCCACCGCCGGTGGGACGATCGCGTGGGGCACGTTGCCCGCCCTGTCGACGGCAACCGTCACCACCGCGGGCGCCGAGCTCAACCATCCGGTCTTCCGATCCGTCTCATCGGCCTCCACAAGCGCCAATGGAAACGCCGACGTGGGCGTGCGGATCGCCGGTTTGGCGCCGGGTACCTACACGATCTACCTGATCAACCAAAACCCCGGCGCGCCCAACGAGCAGTACGCCACCCTGATCGGGAAGAACGTCGGGAAGTTCGATCCTGAACTGAGTCGCACGTCGGGCGCATTGAAGGCTGACGGACAATTCTCGTCACCGACCGACTACACCATCGTCCGCATGGCGATCAACGCCGGCGATAACTTGGACGTCGTCGTCCGCGGGCTGGGCGCCCAGCGGGGCACAGCCAAGTTCAACCTGATCGAGATCGTCCCCGACGCCAACGACACGACGCAGTTCGCGATCCCGGGCGTGGGTGGCGTCGTCGGGCCGGTAGGTGGCAGCGCCGGCGACAACGGCGCACGTAACACGAACGCGATTCAGGAATGGCTCGGGGGCGTCAACGGCGTCGGGATCAGCAACAACGAGATCTGGACCGGCGATTTCATTGGCGGCTCGAACTGGTCGGAAATGGCTTACTCGGCCACCACCCAGCGCATCTGGGGCCAGTGGGCGAACGACCCCAACCATTCAGGCCGCAAGGCCGCCTTCGCAGTGAAGATGTTTGCCGGGCCGGGCGACGGATCGGGCACGCCGAAGTATCAGGCCGATGGGGTGACGCTCACGAGCGACGGCCGCAGCGGGTGGTCGGGCCCGGCGTCGTTCGACGACGGCTTGGCCGGCAAGTGGGACAGCGTTTGGCGCCGGCTGGCGAACATCTTCGTCGAGCAGGGCCTGGGGGACACGGTCATCCGGCTCGGCTGGGAGATGGACGGCACTTGGTATTCATGGTCGGCGCTGGAGGAACCCGAGAAGTTCGCAGCCTATTTCCGCCACATCGTTCACGTCATGCGGTCCGTTGCGCCCGACCTCCAGTTCTGCTGGAATCCCGGCGCGTCCAACAGCCCGGTGACACCGAAGTTCGACGCCTACGCGGCCTACCCAGGCGACGACGTCGTCGACCTCATCGGCTTGGACTTCTATGACTGGGACGCGTACATCTACCCGTCCACGAACTACAACAACCCGCCGTCGCAAAACCAACGTGAGATTGTCGCCAACCGGTTTCTCACCGGCCCGAAGGGGCTGAATTTCTGGGCGGACTTCGCGCGCAACCGTGCACAACCCAAGCCGCTGGTCATCTGCGAATGGGGAACGGCCGACCGTGTCGGTGACGTGAAGGGCAGCGGCCTGGACAACGCGACGTTCGTGCAGATGCTCCACTCGTTTGCCAGCGATCCAATCAACAACGTGGCTTGGTCGGCGTACTTCAACCGAGGTGGCGACGGCAACCATCAGATCGCGCCGTACGAGGGTGGCCGGTTCGTCCATTACCTCGACGACGGCGGCACCCAGCGTCAGACAACTTACAAGTCGCAGTTCCCCGTCGCGGCGACGAAGTACCAACAACTGAACACCTACACGCCGACGTCGCTGGCCAACAACTGGGACGTCGGCGGCGCGGCGGCCGGTGGCGCGTGGTACGACCGCTACACGAACGGTTGGACCGTCGTGGGCGGGGGCAGCGACATCTTCGGCACCGCCGACCATTTCCGCTTCGCCGGCGCTGCCGCCACCGGCGACACGACGATCGTCGCCCGCGTCACCTCGCTGACAAACGAGGACCCGTTTTCCAAGGCCGGCATCATGCTGCGCGACGGTACGACGAACGCGGCGGGGGCCGCCTTCGCCAACGTGGTCGTCACGCCCACGAACGGTCTTCGCTTCACCTATCGCCCGAGCGCCAACGCACCCGCGCAGTCGATCGGTAGCGCGACGGTTCCCGCCGGCGCCCCGACGTTCGTGAAGCTCGTGCGCGTCGGCAACATCGTGACGGCTTACTACGCGATCACCACGACCTCGCCGGACGCGGCGGACTGGAAGATCGTGGGCAAGTCCGTCACGCTCAACCTCGCCGCGAATTACCAGGCCGGCCTGGCCGTCACGTCGCACAACACGTCCCGTTTGGCTACCGCGACGTTCACGCATTTCTCGATCACCAAGCCGGGTCGTTCGCCGGCCGCCAATGGGGCGTCCGACGCGTTCGGTGGGTCGGTGTTGGCACGGTCGGCGGACGTGGGCGCCCCCTCGTTGCCGGGTGGCGCTTACTACGCGAACGGCCAGTACACCGTGAGTGCCGGTGGCACTGACATCAACGGCGCCGCCGACCAGTTCCACTTCGCCTCGACGCACCGATCGGGCGACACGACGATGATCACCCGCGTCGAGGCCATCTCGGGCGGCAGCGACTGGGTAAAGGCCGGGCTGATGTTGCGCGATACCGGCGTGACCGACGATGCCGGTGCCCGGTATGCCGCGGTCCTGCAGACGCCGGCGCACGGCATCCTGTTCCAGTTCCGAAGCGGCACGTCTGGTGGGACGAACGCCACCTTCCGGACCTCGCAGAACATCGCCGGTCCTCTGTGGCTGCGGCTCGTGCGCAGCGGGGACAATTTCAGCGCCTACTACGCGACGACGACCGCCACCCCGGCGGCCGGCGACTGGGTACAAATCGGCGGCACCGCGACCCTGCCGCTGTCACCGGTCATGGCCGCGGGACTCGCGGTGACGGGCCACAGCGCGTCCGCCACCGGCCAGGCCGTTTTCAGCAACCTTGCCGTCCTGTCAGGCAACGCCGGGGTCGCCGCGCCGGTGCTGCTGTCCACCGCGGTCAACGGTGGTGGCGCGCAACGCTCCATCGTCAACTCATGGGTCTTCACGTTCGACCGACCGGTCGCGTTCGACAGCACTTCGATCGTGATGCAACGGCGCGGTGGCAGCAGCGTGACGTCCATGTCGTTCAGCCTCGTCAATGCGTCAAAGGACCTGATGCGATACGCGTTGACGTTCAGCGACGCGTCCCACATCGGCGGCTCGCTGCCGGATGGCGTTTACGACCTTCGGATCGGCACGACCGGGGCCACCTACACCTTCCACCGCCTGTTCGGCGACGTTGACGGGAACGCCCGGGTGGATGGGTCCGACTTCGTCGCGTTCCGCGCCGCTTACGGCACCGGTGTGGCCGGCTACAACCCCGCGTTCGACTACAACGGGGACGGCCTGATCGATGGTACCGATTTCGTTGCCTTCCGCGCGCGGTACGGAACTGGCATCACTTACTAGGAGAGGAACCCGAGCAACATGATGAGCAACTACAAGAAGACGAAACAGATGATGGCGACGATCGGCGCGGCCATGCTGTCATTGGCAGCAGTGAACGTCGACCGCGCGACGGCGGCCTATTCGCTGCAATACACGTTTGACGATGCGGACGGATACGTCATCGCTTCGCCAGGCGCAACGACGGCGGTCACGGTATCGCTGCGGGAGACGGTTAGCGGCGCCGATGCATCAATCCTCGGCACCGCGGGGTTGACCGGGGCCGGTGTGAGACTGAACTGGGCCGGATCGGCCCTCGGCGTCGCCGGCGCCAGTTCCGTCACCGCGTTGTCCGGGTTGAGCAAGACCGTTGACCTTACCTCCAGCGGGTCGGTCGGTTACGCGGGCTTCGCGTTCGACAACGTCATCCCCGCCGCGACCAACAACGGCAACGGGAGCGTGAGCTACACGATCCCCATTGCGCGATTCGTCATCTCCGGTTCGACCGCAGGCGCCACGACCCTGAGCCTTTCCCGCTACCAGCCAACTGGAAATTACACGTTCTCCGACGGCACGGAACTCGACGGGGTGGAAGCCCTGTTCGCGAGCACTACCACGATCACGGTCGTTCCCGAACCGAGCGCGATCGGGCTGATCGTCGTCTCTGCCCTGTTCATGCTCGGGCACCGAAACCCGAAACTGCGGCGACACTTTACCGCTTGAGGCATCCGAACTGACTGATAAGTCATAACAAAAGCGTACTTGCTCCTGATCCACGTGGCTTAGGGTCAGTCCGCTCATTTCATCCGGAGGGAAACTCACATGAAGAATGGTCCAGCAACGGTCTCTTGCGTTTTGGCTGCTGTTTCTACTTTGACCATGTTTGGCACGATGGCCCACAGCGCCGAAATCGTGCTAAACAATAATGACGCGTTCGGGCAGTCGAGCTTCGCTCCGAATGCGGGCACCACGCTTGCGCAGGTAAAGTGGAGCGACGGTCAGTTTCCCACGGCTGGCAACAACTATGACGTGAACGGTAGGCAACTGCGCACGCCCGCAGATGCCAATAGTTACAGCTTTGCCGGTGACTCGCTAACCGTTGAGGCCAACGGGATCATCAATACCAAGGGCACGTCCAACAGTGTCGTCTATACCTTTGCAAACCTGATCCTGTCGGGCGGTCGGATCGCCAACGGGAACGGCGTCTTCAACGGTGGAACTCAAACGATTGCCGGTGCCATCACGCTGGCCGATGGCACAACCTCCAGCCTCTCGACCCCCGCGGGTGGAAGCAACTCGAATGTCCTCTCGGTGACGGCTGCCATTTCGGGCACTGGCGCGCTGTACGCGTATGGTGAAGGCGGTTCGATCGGCAAGATCGTTCGGCTGAGTAACACCAACAACGCCTATTCCGGTGGCACGACAGTTGGTGGCGGCACGAGCACGGGGGGCGACATCGACCTGCAGGTGACCGCCGATCGCGCGCTGGGTTCCGGCAACCTGACCATCGCGCCCAGTTCAGCCACCACCTCGAGCAACGTGACGTTCAGCGGCGGCCTGACGAACGACTACATCGCCGACGTAGCCACCTTGAACTTCGCCACCGGCCCGGAGGCCAGCCCCAACAAGCTGAACCTGAACTTCACCGGTAGCGATATCCTGATGGCGATCCTCGTTGACAACGTCGCGCTGGGCGCGGGCATCTACGGATCGTCGACCAACACGGACGTCGGAGTCACCCAGGTCAACTGGATCTCCGGCACCGGCACGCTGACCGTCGCGGCGGTGCCCGAGCCATCGATGGTGATGGCCGGCGCCGTCGCGACAGGCATCATGATGATGCGCCGGCGGCGCCAGCATTGATAATGCCGCATAGGAACGGGGCGGCGGCGGACGGCACGGTTGCTGTCCGCTGCCGCCATCCTTTTCCTTCGCAGCACGATTTCCCGCCTCCTTCTGCATCCGCTGGCGCTTTTATGCGCCCATCAATACAAGACAACAGCCAAGGCTACGCCGCCCTCTCCTCCAACGCTGCCAGCTCAGAGCGCCGCCCGCAGACAGTTATCTCACTGCTGGATATGCACGCCGCCACAGGAGTCGCAGTGCGTCTGACGATACTCCTGCTCGTCGGCATAAGCGTTGATGAAATTTACAACTGGCCACTACGCGAGGCCTTGAGTTTTGCCTAGCGCGTCCGACGTTTGAGCAGGTCCGCCACCGTCGCGACCAATTCATCTGGATCTAGGGGCTTGGCCAGATGAGATTGGAAGCCAGCCTCGAGCGCGCGGCCACGGGCGGCGCCAGTGGCGTAGGCGGTAATGGCGATCGCGAGAATCGTCCCGCCTTGGGCGGCGGGGGTGGCGCGGACGTGCTCGATCAGCTGATAACCGTCCATCCCCGGCAAGCCGATGTCGCTTAGAAGAACATCGGGCAGGCCACCCGCCCCGCCTGCGGACGTTCGCTGGAGCACGTCGAGCGCGTCGATGGCCCCGCTTACGGCCACCACCCCGGCGCCCGCCGCCTCGAGCGCGAGCGTTAACGCGCGGCGCACGTCGGGGTCGTCCTCGACCAGCAAGATGCGGACGCCCCGCAGCGCTTCGGCCGTCGCGACCGCGTCGGGCGCGGGCGGCGCGTTCGAGGCACTGCCTTGCGCTGGCGTCGTGTCGCGCGCCAATGGCAGCTGAACGATGAACGCCGACCCCTTGCCCTCGCCATCGCTCCGGACGGAGATCGCACCGCCGTGCAGCTCGACGAGTTGATGCGTGATCGCCAGGCCCAGCCCCAGGCCACCTTGACGACGGCCCGCCGATGCGTCGGCCTGCCGGAAGCGATCGAAGACGTGCGCGAGGAACGCCGGGTGGATGCCCTTGCCGGTATCGGCCACTTCGATGAAGACGTGCGCGTCGTCGGCATCTCGCCCGAGGCGCACGAGCACGTCGCCGCCGCGCGCGGTGAACTTCACGGCGTTGCTCAGCAGGTTCCAGACGATCTGCTGCATCCGATCGGGATCGGCGCGCACCACGCCGGCACGAGCATCCAGCGATGCGGTCAGCCGCACGCCCTTGGCGTCGGCCGATGGACGCACCACGTCGATCGCTGCCCGCACGGCCGGTTCGACCTCCACCTGGCGGTCGTTGAGGCGCAGCTGGCCCGAGGTCATGCGCGCCGCATCGAGCAGGTCGTCGATCAACCGCGACTGCGACTGGGCGCTCCGCTCGATGTTGCGCAGCGCCTCGGGCAGCTCCCTGTCCTTCAACCGCCCCGCCGACGCCAGCTTGGACCAGAGCAGGATCGCGCTCAACGGCGTGCGCAGCTCGTGGCTGACGGTCGCGAGGAATTCGTCTTTCAGGTGATTGGCCCGCTCGGCCTCAACGCGGGCCGCGTGCTCGCGCGCCATCAGGTCCCGCACCTCGAACTGCCGCCGCCGGGCGCGCATGGCCGCCTGCGCCGTCGTCACCAGCGCCACGGCCGGCACCGGGCGAAACAGCACCGTCACGTTCCCCGCGCGGCGCAGGGTGCCGACCAGCTCGGCGACCGGCTCGCGCAGCCGCTGGTCATCGGCCAGCAGCAACAGGACGGGAAGGTCCGACCAGGGCGCCTGCGCCGCCAGTGCCGAAACGAGTTCGGTCAGGCCGTTCTTGGTCAACGCTTCGACGGCGACGACGATGGCAGCGGTCAGCTCGCTCCCCACCGCCGCGGCGAGTTCGGACATGCTTCCCACCGCGGCGCAACCGATGCCCCCCTTATTGAGCACGTCGCAGATGACCGACGCATCACGTCCCACTGGCGTAAGCGCGACGATGCCCGCAGCCGCAGCCGCAGCCGCAGTATCATGCCGGTCATCCGCCGTCATCGGCAACTCCGGCATTGCTCCGCCCGCCGACGGCGCGCGTGTCGGGCAGCAACAGGTGGTAGAAGCCGGTCAGCGGCTCGTCGCCGACGACGATCCGGCCGTCAATCACGGCCAGCTCGCGGATGCCGGTGTCGTGGGCGCCGTGCTTCTTCTTTACGGCGGAGATGCAGCGGTGGATGGTAGCGTCGGACTCGTAGAAGCCGAGGACGAGGATCGTGTCGGACAGGTAGCTGACGTCGACGCCGTCGGTCGTGCCGATGCTCATGAAGCCTTCCTGGGCGCCGCACATGATCAGCAGCACGCCGCTGCGGGTCAGGTAGGTCAGCAGCTCGTGCAATTGGGTGACGAGCACGTCGGCGACGCCCATGGCGGCGAAGTAGCCGATGACGCTGTCGATCACGACGATCTTGGTCCCCTTCTTCTCGACGAGCTCGCGGACCTGCTGAGCGAACTCGCCGGGCGCGATCTCGCCGGGGTCGAGCTGGCGGATGAGCATGCGGCCGGCGTCGATCTCGCGGCGGATCGGGATGCCGACGCCCTCGGAGCGGGTGATGTAGGTCTCGGGGCGCTCGTCGAGCAGGAACAACGCCGAGTGCCCGCCGGCGCGAGAGACGGACGCGGCGAACGCGGTCGCGAGGCTGCTCTTGCCGACGCCGGACGGGCCGACGATCAGGCAGCTCGTGCCCTCCTCGACGCCCCCGCCGAGGATTCGATCGAGGTTGTCGATCCCGCTGGGGATGCGGCGGTACTCCTTGTATTCGGGTTGGACGTACGCACCGAGGCGCGGGAAGACGGTCATCAGACCGGTGTCGATCTTCATGTCGTGGTACCCGCCGTTGTGCGGCAGCCCGCGGGCCTTGATCACGCGGACGCGGCGGCGGACGTCGCCGTACGGGCGCGGGTCCTGGCTGAGCTGGATCACGCAGCCGCACAGCGGGTGGAAGATCACCTCCGGCGGGCTCCCCTTCTCCTCCTCCGCGGGATGATCGGCCATCACCATCACGGTGCAGCCGTTCTCCGCGAACAACTGGCGGAGCGTGACGACCTCGCGATGGTAGCGCTCGACGGTGCCGGCGACGATCTGCAGGATCGTGATCGAGTCGATGACGGCCCGCTTGGGCTTGACCTTCTTGACGAGCTTCTCGACGTCGTGAAACAGCTCGTCCAGCTCGACCTCGGTGGTCGGCAGGACGGTCTGCTTCCGCGAGACGCGGTCGGCGACGGTGGCGGGCGCGAGCTCGTGAACGGTGATGCCGTCGAGCGACCAGCCGTGCGAGTGGGCCATCCGCTCCAGGTGTAGCGCGGCCTGCGACAACGTCACGTACAGGCACGGCTCGCCCAGGCGCACGCCCTCGCGCAGGAAGTGGAGGGCGATCGTCGTCTTCCCGGTGCCGGCGACGCCCTGCACCATGTGCATCTCCTCGCGCGGCAGTCCGCCGTGCAGGACGTCGTCGAGCCCGGCGACGCCGGTGGAGGCGACGGGCGGCTGTTCGGGGCTGATGTCTTTGTTGCTCGAGGGTGACGTGGCCATGTGGAATGAGCGGAAGGAGTTCCGGACCGTGGGCCGCCCCAACGTCCGCTAACGCCGTGGCCGCCCTTACGATTTCGACCAGCATATCGCTGGCGGCAATTGGTGAATGCGCCGAAATATCTCGCGATGGCCGCGCCGCCCTCGAAGGCGGTCCCCAGCGACTACCTTGGGCCGGTCGTCTCTGTCGCGGCGTGTCCCTGGCGGCTGACGTAGACATGCCCGGACATCACCGACCGTATCGCGACGACCAGTTCGTCGTACGCCTTCTGCTTGCTCAGCACGGCCGCTGCGCCGGCGTGCAGCGCGCGGTCGGTCGCTCCGGCGTCGGTGTGAGCCGTCAGGGCAACGACCTTCGTCTGCGGCGCCATGGCCAAGATCTGGCTGGTCGCGCCGAAACCATCGAGCTCGGGCATTCCCAGGTCCATCACCACCACGTCCGGCCGGAACTGGGCGGACAACCGAACCGCATCACGACCGTCGGCGGCATCGTTGGCCAGAACGCTGAGGTCGTGCTCGGCGTTAAGCAGCGCGCGCAGCCCGTCGCGCACGATCTGGTGGTCGTCGACCAGCAAAACCTTCGTCAGCGCGCGCTCGCCGAGGTCGGACGCTGTACCGGCCTCATCATGTGCGCGGGGCGACGCTTCCTGACGGGCCAGCACCTGCAGCAGCAACGGACCCATCTCGCTGGGCGGCAACACCCACTGCGCCGGTCCGATCGCCGCCGCCGCCTCCGGCATTTCCGGCCACCGGGCCGAGATTGGATCCTGGGCGACCACGACGCCGCCCGCGTCGACGATCGCCTTGCTCCCGATCGCGCCGTCCGTGCCGGTGCCCGACAGCACGATGCCGATCGCGCGCGAGCCGTGCGTCCAGGCGAGCGAGGTGAACATCAGGTCCGCCGACGGCCGCACGAAGTTCAACCGCGGCCCGTCGATCAATCGTAGTGTTTGGCCCGCCGTGATGTGCATGCCCGGCGGGCAGATGTAAATTGAACCGGCCCGCAGCGGCTCGCCGTCACCCGCTTCCTTCACCGTCCACGTCGTGTGTTTGCGCAACAGCTCGACCAGGAAGCTCCGGTGTCCAACGGCCCGGTGCAACGCGATGACGATGGCTGCGCCCGCGCGGTCGGACACCGACGGCAACAGCTCGACCAATGCCTCATAACCCCCAGCCGACGCGGCGATCACGATGACCGGACACGTCGCGCCCTGCCGCGACTCTTCACGGTTTGACCGTCCCGCTGCTGTGTCCTGATTGCCCACGATCGCCACCTGCCATTGTGGGCGTGGCCTGCGTCCCGGGATGACCAATACGCCGGTCCCCCTGAGCCCACAAGCCTCGCCTGCCCGCGGGAAGATGATAGCCGACGTGGCCCCCTTTCGCACCATACGGTCGCGTTCCCAATCACGCAGCCGAGCAGGGCGGTTGTTCGCGCGGTGCGACTCTCCCCTGGCCAAGCAGCCGCCCCGCCGTCGGGGCACGCCGCCCCTGCGACTCGATCCCGCCCCCTGCGCCGCCCTTCCCCCTCCAGCTCCGCCAGCGTCTTCCACAACGCCGTTCTCAAGCAGTCATCGCACTGCTGATGATGAATCCCCGCCACGATCGTGCCCGCCGTCACGCCGCCACAGCAATCGCAGTGCGTGGCGGTACTCCTGCTCCTCGCGGTAGTTGTTGGCTCAAGTCGAAGTCTCGGCTCGTATGTAAGCCGCACGTCGGCACGTACGCATCAGTGGACAATTCGTGGACGGACGGGGACTCGATTCGGCCAACGCGCCGCTGGAGCCGGACCGTTGGCGCGAGCTCTATCCGGTGCCGTCCTCCCACTCGTCGCTCGCCCAGTTGTCCGGCCGCCGGGACATCGAGGAGTTGGTCGGACGATGGCTGCAGTTCTTTGAGGTCCATGGCGTCAAGCACCAGCATATTCCGTCGCTGCTGCCCCAGCATTACTTACCACTGACCGCGCTGATGGATGGGCGCCAGATCGCCACGTTGCTCGAGGAGCGCGTCCTCCGCGACGCCTCCGAGCTCTTCAACGTTTGCTACGAATGGTTGATCGGCGACTCGGATCTCATCTATCACGGCGTTCCGCTTTCCTTCGACGTTCGGGGCCTGCTTCGCGTGCTCGAAGCGTGGATCCCAACATGCGAGGAGGTCGCGATGTTCGGGTTCCGGGGCGGGAAGAAGCCACTGGAGGACGCGCCGCCCCAGACCTGCGCGTTCATGCTGCGCGGCACGATCCCCGAATTCGGCGAGAAGCCGGTCTTCAAGTACCAGCCACTCTACGACGCGTGGCGCCGGTTTGCTTCAGGCGAACGACCAGCTGTTCCAGACGCTCGGCATACTCCTCCTCGCTGGCGGCGATCATCCCGCAGCTTGCGGTGACCGTGGCGGATCATCTTCGTGTCGGTCCCGCAGATCGAAGTGGCGGCCACCTTCAGCAGCACTTCGTCGTCCCCGACGCTGGGCAACGGCACGTCGGCGACCTTCAGTCCGCCGCCCTGCGAATAGGTTGCTGCGATCATCGTCGGAAGGCTTCGTATCGCGCTAGGCGATCATGGCGCGGCCAGTGTGCTACCGAGCGATGGCCTTCCGGCGTCGCAGGGTCAGACCGGCAGCGGCGGCGGCGAGGAACACGAACGAACCGGGTTCCGGAACCGGGGTTACCGACGTCTCGACCAGCACGTTGTCGAACTGCCGCCGATCGCCGGTGTTGATGCCGAACACGACCTCGTTGAACGTGAACTGCGTCGCGCTCGCGTCGATCGCCGAGGCGGTTCCGAGGACCGTGGTACCCGCGGCATTGGAGATGGTGAGCGCCACCGTGTTGGAGGTCGCCGTGGAGCGGGTGATCAGGAGTTCCGCAAGGTAGCTGACCCGCCGCTGATTGAGGGCCGGCGCGACGCTCACGCCGGTCAACGTCGCGTTGTCCGTGCCCGCCAGAATGCCACTGTTCGTACCGCCCTCGTAAGCCAGTTCGGCCAACGAGGTAGTTCCGGTTCCGAGGTTGGCCCGATAGCCGGAATCGTCATTGAACGACGAGCCCCCATTGGCCGTGGTGAACGTCAGGGACGGCGAGTTGTAGAGGCCAATCGAGAAGCTGCCGTTAAGAATGGGATCCTCGTCCAGAAGGAAATTCGTGCGCAGGCGAATGTAGTCACCAACGCCAAGCGTGACCGACGCCGGCACATCCCCTCCTGCGTTGTAAAACGTGCCGACCGCCGCGGTTCCGGGATATCGCATCTGCAATGCGGGGCGCGAGGGGTTGAAGCCCCCAGACGTAGGCGACACGGTTCCGAACGAACCGCTGGCGGTGTTATCGGTGAACCATGGGACATCAGTCGTATTAGTTAAATCATTGCTCAAGCCATCGGTGAAATCGTCGTTCAGGACGGTCACCCCCGATGCGACTGAGCTGCTAGCAAGCAGGCTGAAACCGACGATAGATGCTGTGAAATAGCCACATTTGAACGTCGCACCGAACTGAGACATTTCTTCCTCCATCTGATTTCGCTTCGCCCCAACCTCAACCCCGATTTGCCCGCGTGGGAACGTGAACAAACGTATCACGTATCTGAACCGATGCCTTCCCAATATGCGGAATGTTCTTCCAATTTTGCGACATCGAATACACCGCCGCTGCTGTATCAATCCAGTAGGTCAGAGCCTAAATAGTCAGCGACGGTGACCCTCGACGGCCCAACCGTACCCGCCACCGGTCAGCCGGGCGAAGTTCATTCCCATCTCGTCGAACAGCACATCGACCTCTGGCGACGGATCGGATGGATAGTTGGCTCCTATCAAAAAGGGTTGCTCGTCCGCCGCGTTGACCGGCGAAACCTGAGCGAGCAATGAGCCAACCACAACCAGCCCGAATGCCGATCTACCTGACATGCATCCGTCGGCTGTTCAGGAGTCTAATTTGCCAAGCTGCGGCATCCACCCCAAATTGCGGAAGATATTTCCTGCTTTGCGACAGAAATTCGTTTATATAAGACGGCGTCGATTACCTGCGAGGACACTTCTCCACGGGGATGGCGACTCGTGAGAACCCTCGCGTTTGCGCAGAAGCCGGAGCTCTGGCAGGACGAACCCCTATGCCCCACACGCTTCCCATCGCGCTCCTGATGCGTCCGGACTCGGGCTACTACCGCGGCGTGCTCCGTGGGATCGTCAGCTACGCCGACCAAGCTCATAACTGGGTCTTCGGTATGGCGGCACAGACGACCGACGTGCTGCAGATGCTCAAGACGTGGCACCCGGCTGGCGTGCTGGCGTTCATCTACAACAACGAGATGCCCGAGCTGCTTAAGTCGCTGGGCATCCCCGTCGTCAGCTTTGCCAATACGGACGCGAGCGTCAACTTGCCCATGGTTGGCGTCGACGACGTGGCGGTCGGGCGAATGGCCGGTGAGCACCTGCTGGAGCGCGGGTTCCGGCACTTCGCGTTCGTGGGGTGCTCGTCGTTCGCGTATTCGAACCAGCGCGAACAGGGGTTCGTGCAAACGCTTCAGAAGGTCGGCTTGGCGTGCCAGAGCTACCATGATCCCCACGCCCCCGACGCCGCCAGCGTCTGGGCGTGGACGGCCGACGCCGGCATCCAGCAATGGCTGCTGTCGCTCCCACGGCCGTGCGGCATGTTTGCCGCCAATGACGCGATTGGGCTGCGATTATCAGAGATTTGCCGACAGGTGGGCGTGCGCATTCCTGAAGACATCGCGCTGATCGGTGTGGACGATGACGACCTGTTCTGTGGCCTGGCTCACCCACCGCTGTCCAGCGTGAAGACGCCGCTGGAGCGCATCGGTTACGAGGCGGCCAAGCTGCTTGCAAAGCTGATGAGCGGGGAACCGGCGCCTGCAGAACCCGCGTTGCTGCCACCGGTCCACGTCGTCACGCGCGCCTCGACCGACGTGCAGGCCATTGCGGATCTCGATTTGGCGGCGGCCATCCGGTTCATCCACCAGAACGCGCACCGCCCGATCGACATCAAGCAGGTGCTGCAGGACATTCCCCTTTCTCGCCGATCGCTCGAGCGCAAGTTCCGCGCCGCCTTCAGCCGCACCCCATTGGCCGAGTTGATGCGCGTGCGACTGCAACGCGCCCAAGACCTGCTGAGCAGTTCCGACTTGTCCATGTCGACGATCGCGCAGCGTGCCGGCTTTGGTACGGGAAAGCAGCTCAGCATGACGTTCCACAAGCAGCTCGGCATCACCCCCACCGCCTACCGTCGCCAGTACCGCCTTCACCGATAGAGCCGCTCCACTGCCATTCCCCAACTGCGGCATCAAAGACTTCTACAGTGTCGCATTCCGGGAAAAGATTTCCGCATCTTGGGAAGGTCACCGCCGATTTCGGGACTATATTTCCTTCATAACACCGGTCGCGGCAAGTTAGTCGTGTCTGACCTCGGTGGATCGGGTGATGCAGTGGGACACAGGTCAACTTCGGCCGCCTCCTCCTGCGAAGGCCGCCCGCAGCGCGCCTGGCACGTCCTTGCTAAACCGGTGACGACGGGCTCGGCGATGTTGACCAGCCCACGCACCAAAATGTGCCACCGTTCCCCATCGACGGCGGCTCGAGCCATCTCTCTTTCGTACCGGGGCGCGTTCAGCACCACCGCCCTGTAGGAGCATCCCATGCAGCGACGCAGTCAAGGGTTCACCCTCGTGGAATTGCTTGTCGTAATCGGCATCATCGCCGTTCTCATCTCGATCCTCCTGCCCTCGCTTGGCAAGGCCCGACGGTCAGCGGCGTCGGTGGCGTGCCAGTCGAACCTGCGGCAAATCGCAATGTGGGGCCTGCAGTACGCCAACGATTGGAAGGGCTATTTGCCGCACAACGGGTATCAATCGAACAACTTCACGTTGGGCTACCCCGCGTCGAACACGTGGTGGTATCACAAATACTTGATGAGCCAGTTCCGCACCGAGCCGCAGGTCCTCGCCGCGCTCAACCGTCAGGAAGGCACCGCCCTTCACTGCCCCACGACCACGGCCGAGCTGCAGCCGAAGCGAGCCCCTTCGGGAACCACGCCATGGACCAACGGCTCGTACAAGGGGTCGGCGACCAACTACAGCATGAACAAATGGTTGGGCGGAGACCTTGGTGGTGGCTATTACGCGACGCCCACCAGCGTGAAGAGCGGACTACTGAAGTCGAGCAAGTTCTGGTTCACCGACACCTGGACCAGCACCTATCTTGGGACATGGCAGTTCGATAGCCGCGTCGACATGATCCTGGTCGCGGGCAATCGCAAGCCGTGGATGTACCAGTACGGCGGGCGCGACGCTGGCCACCCCGGCCGTTCGGCGAACTTCGCGTTTGGTGACGGTCACGTGGAATCCATTCGCTACCACGATTTTCGCACCCTTCACGCCAACGGCACCCAATGGAAGCAGTTCACCGGCTCGCCGCAGGGTGCTCCGGCTGCCACCCTTCCGTTGGACTGATAGCCACCGTTGGACCCGACATTACCAGCATCGCCAGAGACATGATTGATGTTCAAGACCGCAACCCAAATATTCATCTGTACGGTGTTGCTCACGGGTCTCGGGTTTGCCCCAACCGCCAGTGTATCGGCGGCGCCGCTCAGCTGGGCGCCGCCGACGCTGACCACCCCCACCGTCATCGATGTGGCAAAGGTCCTTCGCGACGCCCCAGCGTGGAAGACGACGCCGGGCCATCTGGATCTGGACGTCACGAAGGACTACGTCATCCACATGCCCAGCACCTCCATGACCGTCCCGGGCGGCCTGGGGATCATCGGTGGACGCAACGTCGTGGTCATCGGTGGCGACGTTCGTTTTGATGAGGCTCCAGCGGCCGACTCCCCATCAACCCACCGCCGCGGCCTTTACGTGAAGGGGTCGACCGGGACCGTTCACGTCGAAGGGCTGCGCATCGGCGGCGATCATCTGGCGGAAGGCATCAACATCGACGTCCGCACGCCCGGCGCGATCGTTCAGGTGCAGAACATGCGCATCGGGCGGGCGCTGGGCAGCCGCGAGGGTCATCACGCCGACGTGCTTCAGACATGGGGCGGCCCCAGCCAGTTGCGCGTGGACCGGCTTTCAGGATTCAGCAGCTACCAGGGCTTCTTCCTGAACCCGATGGACTTCAGTTCGACACCGGTCGATCTGTTCGACTTCCGCAACATGAACGTGGTGACCGGCGGCTACGCCTATTGGCAGACAAGCGACTTCCCGATCGCCATCCAGAACGTGTGGGCCCGGTCCGAGAATCCAACGAGAGACAACGTCGATGATCTCCTGTGGCCCAAGGTGGGCACGCAGAACTGGCGCGACTGGGCGGACGTGCGACTGGGCACGCCGCCGGGTGGCGACTTCGTTCCCGAAGGTGTCGCCGGCGTCGATTATGTTTCGCCGGGCTACGTCGCCGTCGCCGTACCGGAACCAGCGGCGCTCGCCCTGCTAATGTCGGCCAGCCTGCTGTTCCTGCATCGCCGTCGCGGCATCATGAATTGACAGGGTGCGTTGAGGAAACCAGAAGCTTTCAATCTTCAGGAGTAGTTCATGCAGATCAATCGAATACGTCACGCATGCCTGATGGCGTTGCTGAGCGCGGGCGCGGTACTCGCCAGCGGCAGCGTTACCCTTGCCGAAGCGCAGGCGCCGGCGACCGATGCGGCCCAGGCCGAGCAGGCGGCCAATCGGCCCGCGCAACTGACGTGGGCCCCGCCAACGCTGGAGAACCCGACTACGATCGATGTGGCCCAGGTGATCAAGGACCGGGCCGACGCGCCGCGGCCGGCCCACCTGAAGTTGGACAAGTCCAAGGACTACATCATCAAGATGCCATCGGAGCCATTGACCACCACCGGTGGCCTGAGCATCGGTGGCGGGCGCAACGTCGTGCTGATCGGTGGTGAGATTCGCTTCGACGAGCCCCCGGTCGTCGTGCCCGGCGAGAAGGAAGCCGCCCTACGCCGCCGCGCGGTTTACGTCAACGGCGCCACCGGTACCGTGCACGTCGAGGGCTTGCTGATCACCGGCGAGTATGCCGCCGAGGGCTTCAACATCGACATGCGCGATCCCAACGCCGTCCTGCAGATCCAGAACGTGCGAGTCGAGAAGCTGCTGGGCACGCGCGAGGGCCACCATGCCGACGTCGTGCAGACGTGGGCCGGACCGGCCGAACTGCGGATCGACCGGTTGACCGGCATCAGCCAATACCAGGGCTTCTTCCTCGGGCCCGATCAGCACTTTAAGGACGCGAACGTGAAGGTGTTCGACTTCCGCCGGATGAACGTGCGCGCCGGCGGGTACGTCTACTGGCAGCTTCGCCCGTTCCCGATGAAGCTCGAAGACGTTTGGGCGGAATCCGAGAATCCCGACCGTCAATGGCCGGAGTTGGTGCTGTGGCCCAAGAACAGCCCGGTCTGGGAACCCGTGAAGCGCGGCGCACCGACCGGCGGGGACTTCGTACCCGAGGGCGTTGCTGGGATCAATTACGTTTCGCCCGGTTATGCGCCGTCGGTTTCCGAGCCGACGGCCAACGTCCCCACACCGTGATTGTCGCCCGTTCAGGTAAGGTGATAGGCTTGGGCTTGGGCTTGGGCTTGGGCTTTGGCTTGGGGGGATGAACCGAGGTGACTCGCTCATGCGTATTCAGTTGCTGGGCACCGCCGCGGCCGAGGGATGGCCCGCCGCTTATTGTGACTGTCACGCCTGCACCGAAGCGCGCCGCCGTGGCGGCCCGAACATTCGTACGCGCAGCGGCGCGCTGATCGGCGACGACCTGAAGATCGACCACAACGGCGATACGGTCACGCACGCGCAACGGCAGTCGCTGGCGAACGTGCGGTCGATCCTCTTCACCCACGAGCATGCCGATCACCTGGCTCCGCAGGAACTGCATTGGTTGCAGAAGTGGTACACGTCCACGCGCGTGCAGGAGCCGGTGGCCATATACGGCAACGTGCACGTCCTGGCTGCCATCCGACGCGAGCACAGCCATCCGATGAAGGCGATGCTCGACCTGAGGTTAATGCGGCCGCTCGAACCATTCGCGACCCACGCGGGCGACCGGGTGCTTCCGTTGCCTGCGGAGCACAGCGCACCGGGCGCGCTGATGCTGAAGGTCACTCGTGGCGGCAAGCACCTGCTGTACGGACACGACTCCGGCCTCTTCCCCGAGGCCACGCTCGACGCGCTCAACGGCGAGCCACTGGACGTGGCACTGCTGGAATGCACGAGCGGCAGCCAGCGGTCGGACAACCGCCATCACCTGAACGTGCCCGGCGTGTTGCAGACAGTTGAAGCCCTTCGCCGTCGTGGCGCGGTGACGGACGCGACGTTCGTCGTGGTCACGCACTTTTCGCACAACGGGGGTGTGCTGCACGAAGAATTGATTCGCACCTTCCTCCCGCACGGCATTGCCGTTGCCTTCGATGGCATGGTGATCGACGTGTGATCGTCCATTCGTTGACCGAACCAGAAACATTGACGGCATCGAACTTGGCTATTTAGCATAGTATGGCCTGCGATCGGCGTTGTTAGCGCAGGTCCGAGTCCTACCTAGCATCTCTTCATTTCCGCACCCCGTTCCACACGGCCCCCCGATCCCGACCCGGTTGTTACTCCGATCCGCCGTGCGCCGGTGGCTAACACGCAGTCACGCGACCTCCGCGCCGAACGCGTCGGCGATCGATTCCTTCAGCGCATAGTAGGCGGGCTTGGGTTGGCCGGCGACGTCGATCATCCCCCAGGCGCATTCGGCGGGGCAGAGCCGCTGCCCGCATTGCCAGCACGTTTCCGTGTCGCCGTACCGAAAGAAGAAATTGCCGATGCAATGCGGGTGATCGGTGAAAATGCCAATGCATTCACGCACGTAGTCGGCCTGCTCCTCCGGCGTGTGGCGCTGTCGCCAGACCTTGCCCCAGCGTTTGCCGCGGCAGACGTCCTGGTTGTACGGCTTCGCGCGTCCCGGGTCATCGGTGATGGGCCCTTCGTGCAGCGAGGAATAGCCCCACTCGGCGACGATGACGGGCCGCCCGGTCATGGCGTGGGCTTCGTCGATGTACGCCGGCCAACTGTCTGGCCCGCCCCGCTGCCACGAGCCGAAGTACCCGTCGATACCGACGTAGTCGAACGGGCAGGCCGAGACGTGGTAGACCTCCTTGGCCAGCGCGCGTGCCTTATCGTTGGGCCCGCCAAGGTTTATGCCGCATTGGGCATCGGGATTGCCGCGTTTGACGCCGCGGGCGGTGGTGAGGAGGAACCGGGCAATCGCATCATCGTCGAGCGGGCCGCGGAACAGGTCGATGTCCGGCTCGTTGGAGACCTGCCAATAGTCGACCACGCCGCGCGACTGGCGGGCCATCTCGGCGCAGGACTCCTCGAGGACCTGATAGTACCTGTCTTCGCGGTGCGACCCGGCCCACTCTGGAAGGCTGGGGATCCAACGCGTCTGCTTAGTCTGGGGATCGAATCGGCTGGACCCTGGCGTCGGCGTCGAACACATCAGGCGCAGGCCCGCGTCGCGATGTTGGCCGAGCCGTTCCAAGCCTTGGGTGAAACCGCTGCGAAGCGCGCCGCCCACCTCCTCGTCGAAGGGGAGGCCAAGGTGCACGCGCATCCATTGGAAACCGGCCGCCTTGAGTATCGAATAATCCGGCGTTCCCGCCGGCGTAATGCCGATCATGTGGCCGTTTCGCATGCGCGATTGTAGCCGGGTGGCACGCCGGGAGCGTGAACGGGGCGTAAGTGCTCGTGCCGGCGGGCGGGTGGGCTTGCTGGCTGGCGTGGCGAGTGTGGCGGGCGCGGTGATCATCTCAGCGGACCAGCGGTCAGGTCGCGCCAGCGACGCCCCCGCGTCTGTTGTTTAACGAACTTACGGTCGGAGGCAGTGCCACCTCCACGCGTTGCGCCGTGACCTCACGCCGCGCTCACCGACCGCCAAGCATGCACGTTCCTCGCCGGCATCGAGCGCCACCGCCACCGCCAGCGGCTGCCGGCGGACGACCGTACCCTGATCGCGATGCGCGAGCGCCTGCAAGGCACGCGCGCGCTGTGCTTGAATCTGGCGGGGTCGCTGCGCAAGAGGCGACACTGCCGGTACATGAAGCGGCCGACGGTCTGGCCGCGGCTCTGACTAGGTCGTCGGCGTCCCGGCTTGCGCCGACGCGGCTGGTTCTTGGTCGGCGCCTCTGTACAATCGCTACGCCCCCACCGCCGCCGGCACGAGGAACCACCACCAACTGACGATCGTCGCGCCGCACGGCGTGCGCAGCTCCTCGTCGCCGCTGATCCGCGTGACGCCCCACCGCGTCTCGACCCTCGTCGCGCCCTGCCCGGCCTCACCCGACCGTGACGGCGTCGAGATTGACACCGTTGTCTGTCGTGCTCGTTAGGCGGATCACGTTGCTGCCAGCGACCAGGTCCAGCGAGAGCGTCAGCTCGTTCCACGTCGTCCACGAGCCAGTGCCGTCCATCGTTACGCTGGGCTGCTTCACCACGCCGTTGACCGACACACTCAGCGGGCGGTTGTAGGTCGACCCGTTGGCGTACTGCAGCTTCACCGTCACCGGCCCAGCGGCCGTGCGGCTTACCGTGAACTGCACGTACGAGCCCGCCCCGCCGTAGTCGGCGAAGCCGCCGCCCGTATAGCCGCCGTGGTTCGCCTGCCGCGTCACCCCAACGAGCGTCGTCGACTCGGCCTGGATCGTCACGGGCGGCTGGGACGTCGGCGGCTGCGGCGTGATGGTGCCGCCGGTCGCGACCGTCAGCGCGTCGACGTTGGCCCCCGTGGCGGCCCCGGCGACGAGGCGGATCAGGCTGGCGCCGGCACCGAGCGCGACGTTCGCCAAGGACGAGGTGCCCCACATGGTCCACGCGCCGGTCGGGATGCAGGGGACCGTGCCGACCGCAACGTTGTTGACGAGGACGGTCAGCGGCCGGTTGGCCGTGCCGCCGTTGGCGTACCGCAGCGATAGGGTCACCGTGCCGGCCGCGGCCCGGTTGATGGTCCACTGGGCCGCCGAGCCACTGCCGGCGTAGTCGGCGTAGCCCGTTCCCGTGAAGCCCGCGTGCTGGCTTGACCTCGCCGTCCCGCCGCTCAGCAGTGCGTCCTCCGCCTGCAGCGTGACGCTCGCCAGGTCGGCCGGCGGCGGCGGCGGTGGCGGTGGCGGTGGCGGTGGCACGACGGTGCTGCCGGAAATTACTAAGGAATCGACGTTGCCGCCGCCGGCGACCGAGCTGGCGACGGGCTTGATCGTGTTGGTGCCGGCCGCCAGCGTCGCCGGCAGCGAGACGGTCGACCAAGTGGTCCACGACCCGGTCGGGGCGCAGGCGACCGTGCCAACCACCGCGCCGTTGACGTAGATCGTCAGCGGGCGGTCGGCCGTGCCGCCGTTGGCGTACCTCAGCGACAGCGTCGCCGGCCCGGCCGCCGCGCGGTTGACGGTCCACTGGGCCGCCGAGCCGCTGCCGGCGTAGTCGGCGTAGCCCGTTCCCGTGAAGCCAGTGTGCTGGGTGGACCTGGCGGTCCCGCCGGACAGGACCGCGTCCTCCGCCTGCAGCGTCACCGCTGGGTTCACGACGACCGACGTATCGAACGCGCCAAACTTCACGTCCGTCGTCGCGCGACCTGATGCGGGCACGACATTGATCGGTGCGCCAGCCGAGGGCGACGATTGCTGCCAACCGCTCGGCAACGCCTGACGTATTGCCGCGGCCGCCACCGGCACGCCGGAGAGCACATACCGGCCATGCACATCGGTGACCGCCTGCGGTTCGCCAACATCGATTACCGCATCGTTATCGATGTCGATCCAGACGGTGCGACCGGCGATCCCGGACTCCCCGGCTTCCTGCGCACCGTTGCGGTCAAGGTCATTGAAGATCGAGCCGAGAATTGCGTACGGCGCGGTGCCAAAATCCACGTCGTTGACCGCCGCGCCCGCGCTGAACTGAACGGTGTGATAGTCGAACTGCCCCGGCGAGGTCTGCACCCAGCCCGGCTGCACGATCTGGCGGAGGCGCCGTTCGCCAGCGTCGACGCGCGGGTAGGCGTACCAGCCTTCGCGATCGGTTCGGACGTACTGACTACTGTCGAGCCGCACGACTTGGAACGGGACGCCCGGCTCGTCCGGCTCGCGAGTACCGTTGTAGTTCAGATCCCTGAAGACCGTGCCCGCGATGTAGTTGCTGGTCGGGCGGTAGAAGCCGAACTCGCCGATGTTGTCGTACACCCGGGCGACGCCGGCCGAGCGGAACGTGATCTGGTCGCCGAACTCGCCGTACGGGGCCGTTCGTACCCATCGCGACGGCGTGTGGACGCGGAAGACGTAGGGCAGCGCGTACGGGTTGAGGTCCGCGAACGTCCAGACGCCGTTCGCGTTGGTCGTCACCTGTCGTTCGACGGCATCGAGCAACCCGTTGTTGTTGGTGTCGATGAAGACGACGACGCCAGCCATGCCCAGTTCGCCGTCCTCGCGTGCGCCGCTCTGATTGGCATCGTTGTAGATCCGGCCGCCGACCGTCAGCGGCGTCGCGACGAAGCCGAAGTCGAACGGGCCGGCCACCTGGCCGACGGCGACCGTGACGTCGTAGCCGTTGCCCGTCGTCGGCTTGGTCAGGCGGTGGGCGGCCGGGGCGTCCCAGCTGACACGGTACTGCCCCGCCGGGATGCCGGCGAACGTGTACGTGCCGTTGTGGTTGGTCGTGACCTGCAGCACCGGCGTCTGAGGGTCTCCGTCGTCGAGCTGAACCGTGCGCCCCGACCCGCTGGAATCGCCTGCATCGTAGACGCCGTTGCCGTTGACGTCCTCGTAGACCCTGCCGGTGATCGAGCCCCCGATCAGCCACAGGCCAAAGTCAACGTTGGCGGTGGCCACGAGCGGCGCGACGGTGACTGTGCTCGTCCCCTGCGCCAGCGGGTACGTCTGCGCCCAGCCGGTGGGCACCTGAAGGCGAAGTGTGTACGCGCCGGGCGACAGGTTCGCGAACGTGTAGGTGCCGTCGGCCGCACCGGACGCCACGAGATCGTTGACGCCGCTAAAGACGCCGTCACCGTCAACGTCCAGTTGCACGCGTCCATTCGCGTAAGGCAGTTCGCCTTGGTCGCGTTCACCGTTCCCGTTCAGATCGTTGAAGAGGAGGCCGGTCAGGCTGCCCGGCGCGAATCGCGCGCCGAAATTTCTGTCGTCGGCAAGGGTGCCGGCCGTAACGGTGACGGGATGCGCGCCGCCGTTGCCGTTCGGGGTGGTCTGGGCCCAGCCCCCTTCCCAGCCGGCGCGGGGCAGGTCGAGTCGGACCTGGTAAGTGCCGACGGCGAGGCTGCCGAACACGTAATGGCCTCGGGAATTGGTCCGCGCTGTCAGCTCGAACGTATCGCGACGGCCATTGCCATTGCTATCGACGTAGACGAGCCTGCCGGCCAACGCGGGCTCGCTGGCGGCGCGAAGGCCGTCGCCGTTGGCGTCGTCGAACGCCCGGCCGCTGATGGCGCCCGGCAGCGGCGCACCGGCCGGCGCCGTGACGCCGAAATTGACGTTGTCAGTGGCTCCCAGCGCCGGGGCCACCACCTGCCGGCCCGCCGATTGCGGGAGGGTGGCCGACCAGCCCGAGGGCAACGTGATGGTGACGGACGCGAACGAGGACGGCGTGAGGCGAAGGACGTACTGCCCGTCCGCGTCGGTCAGGGTGACGGGGGCCGCGTTCAAGTTGGGATTGAGAGGGCCGCGAACCAGCACGTTGGCCAATCCGGCCTCACCGCTGTCGCGCACACCGTCGCCGTCCAGATCGGCGAAGATCGAACCGCGGACAATCGCCGCTTCAGCAATCGAAACATGGCCGAAATTCCGGTTCGCAACCGGCGCACCAGGCGTCAGTACGATGGAATGCTGAGCCACCGTCTGCGGGGGGTTGGGGCCCGGCACCAGTGGATACGTGTGCAGGTGCCCGGGGGCACCGCTCAGGGAGACGACCGTGTAGTTACCCGAGGCGACCCCGACGAACTCGTACCAGCCGTTGGCGTCGGTGTAGGTGCCGACGTCGTTCACCGGGGACGGGTCCGCCGCGTTACGCAGGACGATGAACGTCCGCGTCGTCAGGGCCGATTCGTCGGCGTCGAAGATGCCATCCAAATCGTAGTCGACGAACGCCCTGCCCGAGATGCTGGCGGGGCCGGAACGGTTGGCCGTGATGCCCAAATCGGTCGACACCGCGGTATTGCCGCTGACGACCACGAGCAGGTTGCCGGAGTTGGTCGGGACGGCACCGGCGGTGCCCGCCACGCGGACGCGGTAGGTTCCCGGCGCAACGTTGGAGAAGGTGAACGACGAGAGCGCGCGCAGGCTGACCTCGCCAGCGTCGAGCTGCCCGTTGTCGTTGGCATCAAGGTAGACCGTGGAGACGAGTTTGTCCGAGTTCTCCTCGCCCGCGTCGCGGACACCGTCGGCGTCGGCATCGAGGAAAATCTTGCCGGAGACCTTGCCCGGAACGGGCAGCGATGTCGACGCGAAGTAGGTGAGGTTGGTTTCGGTGGCGCTCTTCGATGGCAAGACCAGGCGGCGCCACGCCTGGACTTCGCTGGATCGCCACCCCGCCGGCTGCACCGTACGGACGTCGTACGTACCGTTAGGCACCGACGGAAGGTAGAACGCGCCGTTGCCGTCCGTAACCACGGACACCTCGCCGCTGTCGACGTTGCCGTCGCCGTCCACGTCAAAAAATATAGTTCGGCCCGCAAGCGATGGTTCGTCGCCGTCGCGCACCCCATCGCCGTCGCGGTCGTCAAAGACGCCACCGCTCACGCGGTGGGTATATTCCAGGCCGAAGTCCAGACCGGAGACGTCGTTGCCACCAGTAGCGGCGATCGTAACGTCGTAGAACGTCGTTCCCGGCGCGGATATGCGCGCGTTGCCCGGCTTGATCGCGACTCGGTGCTGGCCGCTGGCCAGCCCGTAGAACGTGTAGCGTCCCTGCGCATCAGTGAGCGTTTGGGATTCGTCCCAGTCGGCCGAGCCGTTGCGGTTGACGTCGAGGAAGACGGTTTGATCGGCGCTCGGCGTTTCGCCTGCTTCGCGGACACCGTTGGCGTTTGCATCGGTGTAAACGGTGCCGGTGAAGTTCGGCGCGTGCAGGCCAGGCAACTGGAGCACGTAGGGCTCGCGGTCCGGGCTCGTCTGGCTTGGCGCTCCGACGAAAACGACGCGCGACCCGAGCACCGCGGGCTGGCTGGGGCCGGCGATCCACGCCGGGCTGGCGGCAAGGTGGAAGTTGCCGTCCGGCACGACCGCGCGGGCCTGCGTCGGGTCCGCCGCGTCGACGTAGAATAGCTGTTGCCACAATCGGTCCCCGCGCACGACGGGCGCGACCACGGAGGGCACTGGCGCCAATCGATTCGTCCCACCCGCCGTCCCATCGGTGCGCCAAAGGCCACTGGGTCCCTGGAAGTAGACGGCGCCTGCGAACGGCACGAACGCCGACGTGTGCTGTCCGTACCGGCTGGCACCGACGATGTGGTCACCGACGCGCGTCGTCCCTAACGCGGTCCCATTGGACCGGTAGAGGTAGACGTCGCTGCTCTCGATAGCGCGGGCGGTGAAGAGGACGTCGCCCGCGATCGTGCCGAGCGAGGCGGTGTACAGTTGCAGAATTCCGGTGTCGACGACCCCGGTGCCGCCGACGGTGCCGTTGCTGCGCCACAAGCGGTCGCCCTGGCTGGTGTTGATCAGCATGTACGCCAAGTCACCGGCGGCCACAAACGCTCGCGGTTGGGCCTGGGAGATGCCGACGTTGAACTTGCCGAGCACCTGCGTGCCGGCCGCGGTCCCGTCGGTCTTCAACAGGCGGCGGCCCTCGGTGGTCGTGGCGTCGACGAAGTAGACCACATTGCCGACGGCGCCCAGGATCGCGGTGACGCGCGCGTGCGGCGCCGCCAGCGACGCGGTGATCGCCGACGTCCCCGCCGCCGTGCCGTTCGACTTGTACAACTGCGGCGCGCCGCCGACCGTGGCGGCGCCGACGAAGTACAGCGTCTCGCCCACCGCCAGCGCCCACTCGCCGCTGTTCTCGGAGGAATAGGTGGGCAGGTAAACGTCGACGACGCGCCCGGTGCCGGCGTCGGTGCCATCGGTCGCCCAGAGCTTGCCCTGCCCCAAGATTAGGGATTCGCTGGCGGCGAAGTACGCCTTGCCACCCAACATGACCGGCGTCGAGTGCGTCTCCGCCACGAAGGTGCTGAACGGCTGGCCCGCCGTCGGGCCAGCGCCGGCGAGCAGCGGCTTCGTTCCCGTCGGCGTCCCGTCGGTCCGGTGTAGCTGGTACGTCGACCCGGACGACGTCAGTTCCGGTACCGCGTGGAAGATCGACAGGTCATTCGCAAGCTCGAAGAACGCCCCTGGCGTAGAGCCGTTGTCCCCAGGCCGCAGGTCCGCCAGTGGCGCGGCCGCCAGTAGAAGACGGTTCTCCAGCCGTTCGATGAAGGCCGTACGGTGCCAATGGTTGCGCGAGCCCAAGAGGCCCTCCTTTTGACGATGTGTCCCTGTGACCACTCGCGAACATAATATCGCGACGGCTGAGGTTGTCACGGCTGCTGAAAAAAGCACCTCTCCGGACGGCGGTGCGTGTGTGCGGAACTACTTCATAGCGAAAGACGAGTGGGTAATGCCGCATCCCCATGCGGCAAGGCTGTCATGCCGGAACCCACCGAGTAGCTAATCCTGCCGGCCTAACTCCAGGCAGAACTACACGTTTTTGGCTAGCGCGTGTACGACCGCAGCACCCTCGCCCACCTTTCCTAAGCGGCAGATTCGGACGTATTCAGCACCGGCCGGCACATAGTTCCCTCAGCCCTGTTGCCGGTCGCTGCACCTCACCTCGGCCGGCATGCGGTCGACCGGGATGTAGACCATCTCCAGCCGGTCGCGCGGCATTGCCGCCGCCGGACGCCCGGCCTGGACCGGTCGGATGCGGATCGCGTCGGCCGTCACCCGGTCCACCATGCCGAACCACCCGCCGCCACTACGCCGATGATGCTGTTGCTTGCCGTAGCGCTCAGCATGCAGTCTGCGGGCGGTGCCGAAAGAGCGAACGTAGCAGCGGGCGATGCCGCTCGCTTGGCCGGTGCGGCGCTTGCGCCGAAGACGGCCGTCCTCGAGATGGGCGGCGCGTTCGACTACGAGTGCGACGATGCTTGCCTCGCGACGGGCGCGCCGGTGCCTGCGGGGAAGTACGCGGTCGTGTCGCCGGTGGGCAAGCCGACCGTGCAGATGATCAAACAGGCGCCGCGCCTGGAGACGCTGGACGGCAAGACGATCGCGGTCGTGGGCGGCAGCTTTATGGCCAGCATCACGCACGTCGAGATCAAGCGGCTGATCCTCGCCAATCACCCGACCGCCAAGGTGATCCTGCTGAACGAA